>DATCZH010000189.1:0-7378 GCA_036526015.1 Sulfuricaulis sp. | reverse complement strand
GTGCATCTCATCGCAGATGAGATTGCCGTCGGCTTCGGCCGCACCGGTACGATGTTCGCCTGCGAGCAGGCAGGCATCTCTCCCGATTTTCTCTGCCTCGGCAAGGGCCTGACCGGGGGATATCTGCCACTTTCCGTCTGCCTGACCCACGAAGTGATTTATCAGGCGTTCTATGCCGACTACACCACACGCAAGGCCTTTCTTCATTCGCACTCCTATACCGGCAACCCGCTTGCCTGCCGTGCGGCCTTGGCCACGCTCGACATTTTTAACGAAGACGATGTGATCGAGCGAAACAAAGCCCTGGCGGTGCACTTGGCGCAGGCGGCCGCGCCGCTCGCAGAGCATCCGCACGTGGCCGAGGTGCGCCAGACCGGCATGATCCTGGCCGTTGAAATGGTGAAGGAGAAAAAAACACGCGAGCCCTTTCCCTGGCAGGAACGACGCGGGTTGGAGGTTTATCGTTACGCACTGGATCACGGTGTGCTGCTGCGACCGCTCGGCGACGTGATTTATTTCATGCCACCGTATGTGATTGTACCGGAAGAAATCGACTGGCTTGCGAAAGTGGCGCTGGAGGGAATCGAGCGCGCCGGCGCCTGAGGTATATTACGGGTAAAACGCCTTTTTCAACGCCTCGAAGTCGGGAATCAGCATCAGGCGTTTGTCCACCTTGAGACCCGCCGCGATGTAAGGCGAATCAATCAGTTCAGAACTTTCCGCCACCGGCTGACTACCGTCCAGTACTTGCGGCCGAGGTTCGCCGGTGGCGAACATTCCGAAAAATTCCCAGTCCTTGCGTCCGCTCAAGGGGTAGAAGATGACGATTTTGGGCGCATCAATTCGGGTCATCGCTGGCGCGCCTAACAGCATTTCTATTGAAATTACCGGGACGGCGAGCGTGCGCCAGCCAATGGCGCCATGAAGCCACGGCTCACTGAAGGGAATAGGTACCAGCTTCTGCGTATTGATGACCTCCGCCACCGCGGCGCTCGGGACGAGCAGCGCGCTCCCATCCAGTGGCACTTCGAGTGAATGCAGGCGCGGACCGCTGCGCTGCTTTTTCATTACGCGTCTCCCAGACTCTGAAGATAGAAGATGATTGCCTTCGGTTCAAAGACGAGCATGAGATGGTTGCCCGTCACCCAGGCACCGGAGAACAGGTGGCCCAGGCGCGTGGGAGGATGTCCGAGGGGGGTGAAGGACGTGACGATGGTGTCCGCACGTGGCAGCAACTGCACCTCGTCTACCGCCAGCCCGACAGCGTGCGGGACTGCCTCCAGGAACACCGCGCGATGCCAATTGTGATGACGCGCGACACGCAGCATCGCGTCCAAGCAATACGCCGGCAATCGTGCTGATCGCCGCGATTGCCACGCAGCGACATTTCCTTCAGGGGATTTATTGGTTATGAGGTTTTCACGCTGCTCGATGGTGTATCCCAAACCACTGGGAAGCAGATAGCTCACTCCCCCCAGTTGCAATCGCAGATACTGATTCGCATCGGCCATTTCCGTCAGACCGTCTCGCCGATTCCATCCCGGCAGCTCATTTCGTCCTGCCCTGGGCGATCAACGTGTCAATATTCTTAAACAGATCTTCTTCATGATAGGGCTTGCTCATGTACATGTCCACGCCGAGCTCGAAGGCCTTCTGGCGGTGCTTGGCGCCGGCACGCGAAGTGATCATGATGATGGGTATATGCTTAAGATTATCGTCGGAACGCACGCGGGTGGTGAGTTCATACCCGTCCATGCGCGGCATTTCGATGTCGACCAGCATCACGTCGGGCAGATGATCGCGCAACTGCTCGACGGCATCGAGCCCGTCCTTAGCGACCAGCACGTCCATGCCACGTTTCTGTAGGTGCTTGCTTGTCACTTTACGAACCGTGAGCGAGTCGTCCACCACCATGACGACCGGCCGTGCACGTACCTCCTGCGCTATTATTCTTTCGGGGCGATGCTCGAAATGCATGACATCTTCGCGGAACCACAAACCCGGGATGTCCAGAATCAGTATTACGCGTCCGTCGCCGAGGATAGTAGCGCCGGCAAGTCCCTTGATCTCAGAAAGCTGGGGACCGAGCGATTTGATTACAACTTCGCGCGTGCCGCCCAGACCATCGATCTGGATTGCGACCTCGCGCGTGCCGGTACGTGCCAGCAATACCGGAACTTTCTTACCGTTGCGTGGCTGCGAAGTGATACCCAGTCGCTGTCCCAGATGCATATAAGGATAAACCGTCTCGTCGTGAGTCAGCAGCGGATTCTTGCCCATTGAGATAGCGGCAATCTTTTCGATAGGGAACTCAATGATGTTCACCACCGATCCCAATGGCAGAGCGAAGAGCTGATCGCCCACGTACACCATTAGTGACTGGGCGATGGACAGCGTCAGCGGCAGGCGAATGATGAAGGTCGTGCCCACACCTGATTCGGTGTCCACCGACATGCTCCCGCCCAACTGCTTCACCTCACTGTGCACTACATCCATGCCCACACCCCGGCCGGACAAGTGTGTGATCTTTCCGGCCGTGGAGAAACCAGACATCAGAATGAATTGGATCAGCTCTTCCTCCGTCAGGTTGGCGTCCGGGGGCATCAGTCCGCGCTCGATTGCCTTCTCGCGGATTCCTGCGATGTTGAGACCGGCGCCATCATCAGAGAAACGAATGATGACTTCCGCGCCTTCTTGCGAAGACACGATGTTGATACGTCCGACTGCCGGTTTGCCCTTTCGGCGACGTTCGGACTCGGATTCAATCCCGTGGTCGATGCTGTTACGTATCATGTGCTCGAACGGCCCGATCATGCGCTCCAGCACGTTGCGGTCAAGCTCTACCTCGGCATTCTCCAAATGAAGTTCCACACGCTTGCCCAGTTCGCGCGAGGTTTGTCGAATGATATGGCGCAGACGCGCGGCCTGCGTCGAAAAGCTCACCATGCGCGTACGCATGAGGCCTTCCTGCAATTCGGTATTGATGCGCGCCTGCTGTTGCAGCACGGTCTCGGCCTCGCCGACAAAATTACCGAGGTTGTTCTGAATCGTACCGAGGTCGTGCAGGCTCTCAGCCAGAGAACGTGACAATTGTTGCAGCCGGCTGAAGCGGTCAAACTCCAGCGGATCAAAATCGCCAGTGCGCTCCTGGATGCCCGCTTCCTGTTCCAAGCGATAGAGTATTTGCGATTCGGATTGTATCTCCAGTTCGCGGATTTGTTCGCGGAAACGCACGATGTTGCGTGACAGTTCGCCCAAGTTGTCGCGGAAACTGTATATCTGCTGCTCCATGCGCGAGCGTGAGATGCTCACTTCACCCGCGTAGTTGACAAGATCGTTCAGCAGGTTGGTGTTGACGCGCACCTGGCCGCGGCGCTCCATCTTTTCCGGCCACGTCTTCTCAACGATTTCGGGCAGATCGCGTCGTTCTTCGATAATCTCCTCGGTGGCCAGTGGTGTGGCGGACGACGTGGATTCGACTTCATGCGTGACGGCGACGGGTTCCGGCACCGGTTCAACAATGGGTTCTTCGGCGGGTTCGCTTGTCGGCACTTCCGGGGCATTCTCGGCTATGGATTCATCGTCCGTCAGGTGCTCACCGACAGACAATGCCACCAGTCTCGCGTTCAACTCGCTGGTATCGGGGATGGGCCGGCTTTCGCGCGCGCACTCCAGCATCACCACCAGCATGTCTTGGGCCTCATGCAGGAGATCGAACACATCGTTGTCCACCAGCACCTTGCTGTCTTCAATGTTCTTTAACAGCGACTCGGTATTGTGGCTGAGGTTGCCCATGGCCATGGCGCCGGCCATGCGTGCCCCGCCTTTGAGCGTATGCAGCGAGCGCTTGAGTTCGGCCACATTTCCCCGGTGATCTTCCGGCCGGCTGCGCCAGCGGGTCAGCGTCTCTTCGAGCGAAGTCAGGATATCGGTGGCCTCTTCCTGGAAGATTTCCAACAGCTCCGGATCGAGCTGTTCGGGTTCAGACGATTCGGGGGTTATGGGCGGAGGGGGCTCTTTTGCCGTGGAACGAGATAATTTCGTTGGCGGCGGCACGAAGAGCGTCTCATCGATTTCCGGCTCGGGCGCGGTGTCTTCCTCGATAGCCATTTCAGGCGGCGCCGGCGTTTCCGGAGCGACATGATGTTCATGTTCCGACTTGGCGATGTGCTGTGTTTCCGTATGCAGGTCACGCGCGAGATCGGCGAACTCTTGCCGCAAAGGCCCGGAAGAAGTGGCACTGCTGTTCATCAGTTCCACCAGCCGGGTAACGGCGGACTCGAACCGGCTTGCCAATCTCAGATAAGTTTCATTCAGGGGCAGGTTCTCGCTTTTGAGCGTATGCAACAGTTTTTCAATTTCGGCACAGGCCTGCGACATGACTTGCAGGCCCAACGAGCGGGCATTGCCCTGAAGGGTGTGCACGGAACGAAAAAACGGTTCGGACACGAAACACGCGCTACCGGACTCACGACAGTTTTGGATCTGCAGACGTATATTGTCGAGATTGTCGAGGGCTTCCGTGGTAAAAATCTCCAATAACGCGCGCTCGAGCTTCGGAAGATCGCCAGGCTCGTCTCCGGGAACTGGTTTGGCCACCGGCTCCGGGGCGGGCATCTTTGGCATCCCGGGCGTGGCAGCTGGTGTTTTATCGGGATGCGCCAGAGCACGGGCGATCTCGCGCAAACCATCGACGTCAATGTTGTGCGCCGCCCCTCCCGCCAGAACATCGATCAGAGACGGAAGTGAATCCTGCGTCTGTTGCAGGAGATCGATGATGGCCGCCGAGGGGACGATCTTGCCCTCGCGGATACGGTTAAGGACATTTTCCACGTCCCAAGCAAGCTCCGCCACTTCGCTGGCGCCCACCATCCGACCACTGCCCTTGAGCGTGTGATAGCCTCGACGCAGTTCGGTCAGGGCATTCTGGTTATCGGTGTCTTCGCGCCAGACGATGAATTTATTGCGGATATTCTCCAGCACGTCACGTGCGTCTTCGACGAAAATCTCCATGATCTCCGCGTCGAACTCTGCATCCGCCGGGGGGTGGGAGGGAGCGGCGGGCGCCCGCGCCATCGGCGCCTTCTGCCTGGACTCGACCGGCGGTGGCATTTCGGGCGGCGGTTCCGGCGGTGCTGGCGTGACAGTACGCAAGGTCATGCGACGCCCGGCCAAGGCTGACATGGCGGTAAAAGACTGTTTCAGGGTTTGAACAATTTCGTCCGATACCTTCGATGAATCCTGCGCAATCAGCGCCAGCAAGTGGTTCATTTCCGCGCTGATGCGCGTAATTTTCTCCTGGCCCTGCTCCTGCGCCAGCCTGGTGAGATCCTCCAACTGCTGCGTCAGCGTCTCGAGCGCGGCTCCATTCTCGCGGTCGTCGAGCCAGGACTCGAGGCTCAAACGAACGCCATCAATCAGCATCGCCGGGTCGTGTTGCCAGCCGTGGCCGCTGGCCAGGGCCGTCTCCATTTCGCTGAGTGCCGAATCTATCAGAGGTTCCAGGTTCGGCCGTTCGGCGCGCAGTCCTTCCATATACGCTCCGATCGTGCCCACGGATACCGCCAGACCATCCATGATGGCACTGTCCGCAATGAGCGCTCCGCGACGAATCTGTTCCACGTGCCTTTTGGTGGCCTCCACCAGTTCGACTGCGCGTTCCTGCCCCAGAATTTGCATGGCCCCGAGTATCTGGGAAAGCAGTTGCGGAACCTCATCGAGCGCCTCGACACGGGAGACATCGGCGGCGAAGCCTTCGAGCGCCTCTTCGATGCGGCTGAGATTGATGCCGACTTCGCTCGCGACAACTTCCAGCAATTGTTTGTAGTCGGATTCGGTAAGTTCGGCATCCGATACTTCCAGTCCATCGGAGGCCGGCATCGTCTCGGCACCTTCCGATGAATGGAGGCGATGCAAATGCTGGATGGCATCCTCGATCTGGTTTTTCCACTCAGTCGGCGAGCGGCTGATGTCCCGGGTACTGCTCTCCACCATGAGCAGGGCTTCCGCCATCGGCATCGAGATTCTTTCGGGATTCATAAGCTTGTTGTCAATGACGGCGCGACAAGTGAGTAACAGCTCATCCACCAGCGATTTCAGGAGCGGCACGTTCAGCATATCGAGGGTGCCTGACATCTTGTGGAACGATTCCAGCAGTGGTTCGAGCGAAGCCGTGCCATGACTTTCCGGATCGAAATAGGTGGACATCAGGTCCTGCGCCGCCTCGATCTCCTTGCCGAGCGCCGAGGAGACAGAGGCCAGTGCCTCGGGAGTCGGCAAGTCGTCCTTTCCCGCTGTCGTAACGGTCGTGTGACCGGACAGGAGAAACTCGAGATCGAAGGCGCGCTTGAGCGGAATGACCCGGGGGCCTCGGGATGTCGCCTGCGAAATTTCCCACAGGAGCGCGCGGATGAGCAGCTCAGACGAGGTACGCAGCGTGGATTTATCGGCACCGTCGATGATTTTCTTTATGTGCTGGTCAAGACGCGCGAACAGCTTCTTGCGTTCGGCGGTGACCTCGAGCCCATCATCCTTGATCGCTTCGAGAAACCCGCCGGTGACCCAGAACAGTTGCTCGAGGACTGTGAGCCCCGCCTTAGCCTGCAACTCCCCGACGATATCCGCAATTTTCTGAATTGCCGCCTTGTTTGTCACGTCCCGAAGCCAGTCAAGCAACGCCGGCTGGAACCCGCCTCGCAGTTGCTTGGCCAGTTCGCGGTATTCATCTTCTGTCAGCTTTTCCGTAGGCGATTCCGACGGCGGCGGACGCACTGACAGATCAGGTGAGAAGAGTTCAACTTCCGAGATGGGCGTGGTCTTGCGCACCGCGCGCATTTCGTTCATCAATCCAATATGCCGCAGAGGGACATCCGCCTGGCCCGACTGCAAGCGCGCGAGATAATCAGGAAGCGTCAGAATGCCGCGCGTGAGGGCATCAAGTGTCCGGGAGTCGGGCTCGACCTTGTCATTAATGACGTCTTCAGCCAGGGCTTCCGTTTCTTTCGCCAGCAAGGCCGCGCCATCGAGCTCGACCATCAGCAGAGTGCCGACCACTTGATGCAGGTGCGTGATACAAAAGCGCAGGCGCGTCTTGTCGGTTGGATTTTCCGCGAACGATTCGAGCGCGAGGCGCGCCTGTTTCAGCGTCTCGTCGATCTCGGTCTTGACCCAGCCCAGCGTACTCAGGTCAACTTTGCTGTGAGTGCTCATTAGTTATAGTAAAACTCCGCAGCGTTCCGTCTTCCTTTTATGTTGGAAGACGTGAAATCCCTGCCCAAACCGCGTCACTTGGCGGTTGGTATTAGGCCGGCAACTTGAAGCCCGCCACGGAGGCCTGCAGCTCGCGCGCCAGATCGGAAAGCTTGCCGATGGCTTCCGC
>DATCZH010000188.1:0-4019 GCA_036526015.1 Sulfuricaulis sp. | reverse complement strand
TCCTTGAACGAGTTGGCGACGAAGAACGGGAAGGCCTGACCGATCTCGTTAAAGTGGCGGGCCAGCGATTGCATCAGCGCCTGGTCCACGTCCTTCCAGTCGGCGCGACCGCTGATGCGCAGATCAGTGGTTTTTTTGATGCGGCTTTCCTCGGCTTGGCCCTGGCCGATGCGCCCGGCGTATTGCTGGTCTGTATTGGCCTCGAAGCGGCGGATCATGTCGCGGCAAAGCGCCCCCGGCAGGGCATTCCGGATCGCGTAAATAAAAGAATACGGCTTGACCTCGTGCATGGAAGTCTTCGCAGGTTTGTTGTTCAATGCCGGGCGAATTCGATTATCGTACGCGTTCTTTGCGCGCGTCAAACCAGGGTCGCATGCCGCTCAAGCAGATTATCGTCTCGCTGTTCTGTCCCTTGGGACCGGTCAGCCTACAAGAAAAAATCATTTCCGCGCTCGGTGCGTTCATCGGTATTTTTGCAGCGGCCTTCCTTAGCCAGAATTTCGGCGCCAAGGCGGCTCCACTTTTGATCGCCTCAATGGGCGCCTCGTCCGTGTTGCTGTTCGCCGCTCCACACACCCCGATGGCACAGCCATGGCCCTTCGTCGGCGGCCACTTAGTCTCGGCGCTGATCGGCGTGACTTGTTTTCTGTTCATTCCCGCGCCTCTCGCCGCCGCGGCCGCAGCCGTGGCACTCGCCATCTTCGTCATGCACCTGACGAACAGCTTGCACCCTCCCGGTGGTGCGACCGCGCTGGCGATGGTGATCGGCGGCGTGGAGATGCACCGGCTCGGCTACGACGCCGTGCTCGATCCGGTGGGCTTCAATGTCGTGGTACTCATTGCGGTCGCGCTGTTGGTCAACAACCTGTCCCCGGGGCGGCGATATCCCATGCTGTCGCCGGTCACTGCAGTCGAAAAAACCATATCACCCCTAGTTTTCGGACGCATGAAGCTCAGTCGGGATGATCTCAAGCGGGCGCTCAAAGACATGAACGCCTACATCGACGTGGCGGAGAAGGATCTGGAGGAGATTTACAACCACGCCTTGCTGCATGCCATGCGCCGGCGCATGGGTGAGGTGACTTGCCACGACATCATGACTAGCGATGTGGCCACGGCAGAATACGGCGACGAGCTGGCGGCGGTGTGGGAGATGCTGCGTCAGCGCAGGCTCAAGGGCGTGCCGGTGGTCGACCGCACGTGTCGCGTAATCGGTATCGTTACGATTGTTGATTTTCTTAAGCACGTCGACAAGACGCAGCAAGCGCAACCACTTTTCTTTGATCGCCTGCGAGCTTCCATCCGCCGAACCAGTGAACTGACCACGGACAAAGCCGAGGTGGTGGGTGAGATCATGTCGGCACCGGTCATCACCGCGCGCGAGGACACGCATATCTTGTCGCTGATCCCGCTGTTTTCCAGTCACAATATCTATCATGTCCCGATCGTGGATCAGGAAGGGCGCGTGACAGGGATGGTGACGCAGACGGATTTGTCGGTGGCGCTGTACCGCTACTGGGCGGCGATGCCCTGATCCATCACGATCAGTTTTTTTAACCGGCCAGTTCGTCGAGGCGGCGTTTGAACGCCTGCATTCTTTTTTCGTAGGCTTCGTGTTCGGAATCCATTGGCCCGGATTCGAGCCACTCGCCGGTCTTGAGATCACGTACCGCAAAGCGGTAGCTCTTGCCAACCTGGTAAACTTTGGTGACATCCTTGCCAGCCTGTTCCATGGCCTCAAACTTGCCGAGTTTCTGCGCGCGCGCCGCAACCGTGGCCGGTGCGTTCGCCGGGGTGCTCAAGGATTTCTCATAGAGCAGTTCGGTGTGGAGCATTTCGCCACCGGTGTCGATGCGTATGCCAGTTACGCCTGGAACCCGTTTTAAAATGTAGCCGGCCATGAGCATGATCATGGTCTCGTTGGCAGCGCTGAGCGAAGTCAGGAGTTTGTTGGCGGCGATTTGGCAGCGTTGTACCTTATCCGGGTACTCGATGAATTCGGGACCCATTTGCCACCCGTGGTCCATGTCACTGTCCATTTTTCGGTAGAAATCCTCTGCCTCATGCAGCATGTTCGGCGGTACGTCCACCGTCAACGCGCGTTCATCGACAAAAACATTCAGTTTCATGAATACGTGGTGGTCTTCGGGGGGGAGCAGGACGGAATCTCCTTAGAAGGCTCCAGTAAGCGTTCGATCGCGTGACCGGCCTCTTTGTCATTCTCTCGATATATGGCAAGCAAGGCGCGAGCCGTATTCAGCCAGCGGTGTTGCCCCTCGTCTATGAGTTTGCGCATCACGCTATTGTCATTTTCCGCAACCCAACGCTGATAGGCCTCTAACGCCTCGGGAAACAGCTGTTTGCGCATGCCGGTGAGGTTGGCGAAATAAAAATGTAGCGACGCAGTATTGTTCGCTGCCAGGAGGGTGGGCAGAGTGGACAGGCAGTCGGCGAGAATATCGCGCACCGCGCGAATCATGATCTCCGCTTTCGAACGCGAAAGGCCGCTGAGCATTCTGTTCCAGTCATCGCCGAGCGTTTCACCCACGAGCCCTTCGCCGAGCTCGTGCAAGATCATGGCCTCGGTTTCATTATCAGTCATGCGCTCAAGTGCCGAATTCATGTCGAGATCGAATGAATAGCTATTGAGCACCCGTTCCATCGCCTCATTCTTGTGGTTCCAGCGCCACTCTTCGATCTTTTCCCACAGGAACCGGCGTACCGATTCCTGGCGGATGTAGATCGTTTTGCCCTGGAGCATCGCGGGTGGGGCTTCCAGGTCGCGTGCGTATTCGCATGAAGAAATGTAGATGGTGTAACCGGCGCGATTTTCTTTTTTGAGAAGCGAACCAAGAAAGAAATGCGGCTTGGCGAAGCGCCCGTAACCACCGCTGTAGACGTAGCCTTGCGGGATCAATTCGCGGTTGATGGTATCGGCGTCGAAGGGGTCGAGCCGGCGTCCTTCGAGTGGCAGCGATTCGAACGGGCTTTCTTCGAGATGGGTCCACAAGCCCTCACGTTCTTGCAGCCAGGCGCCGACTTCTTCCTTGGGCAGTTCGCGCGCGAACGGGATATCATTTTCCCAACGGAAATACTCGCGCATTTTCAAGAGAAAGATGCAGAGCGTGAAGTCGCCCGCGTGCCGCGCGTCAGAAATATGACAGTTTTTCTGAACCGTGTTGACTAGCTGGCCGAGATTCAGCATGTGGCGAGATCCAGACAGATAAACATCATCAAGTATAGGTCGATGGCACCCTTGGAAACCAGCATCTATTCTCAAAAATCCCTGATTCCTCGGGCCTAATTCGCGATAGGCCTTCAGTCATTGATGCCCAGTTCCGGCGCCAGCAGTCCCCTGAATTATACTAATTTTGCATCCGGCTTCCCTCCCAGCCCAAGAAACTTCTTTGAAAATTGACATCGGTCCTTGAAAACGAAATTTCAATCAGTAATATATGCGCCGCTTCAATGCAGTCCGATTGTCTGATTTCTCCGAGGAGCAGCGTTCATGAATAAGGTTTACTACGACACCATCAGCGCGATGGAAAAGAAGGGCGTGGACAAGGAGTACATCAACGGTTGGGCGTGCGGTTTTCTGCACAATCCCAAGCGCGAAGAGCAGCGCCTGAACGATGCCTACAACGCCGGCTACGATGACGGCCACGCGGGCAAAACCGATGGCTTCGCCACCTGGGCCAAGAAGTAACGCAACTAACGCAACAGGCTGTGCCGCGGACAGCCTGTTTTCGTTTCAAGAATTCTGCTGCGCCTTTTCGTACCACTTCCGGGCTTCGGCTTCATTTTTCTCAACTCCCAGACCCTGCTCGTAAAGCATTCCAAGGGTCATTTGTGACCCGG
Organism: Sulfuricaulis sp.; assembly: GCA_036526015.1. Classification (GTDB taxonomy): domain Bacteria; phylum Pseudomonadota; class Gammaproteobacteria; order Acidiferrobacterales; family Sulfurifustaceae; genus Sulfuricaulis. Next base: position 161 of record DATCZH010000188.1, on the reverse strand, counting down.
CCAGTCCCTGCTCGGCGGCGCGTCGAAACCATTCGACTGCGGTTTTTTCATCTTTCGTGACACATTCTCCCTGCATGTACATGAAGCCCAGCCCATGTTGGGCTAATGCATCGCCCTGATCCGCGGCGGCACGCATCCACTTGAGTGCCATCATTTCATTG
>DATCZH010000187.1:0-2405 GCA_036526015.1 Sulfuricaulis sp. | reverse complement strand
ACCTGTACGGGAGCATGGCGGCGTCATCATCGCTCAATACCGTAGACTTGCGGGCCGAGGCGGCGAAGGCATCCGGCAACAAGGCCTACCGGCAGATCAAGATCGAGGGCGCCAACCAATTGTTCGACGGCAAGGACGAGGTGCTCTTGGAAACAGTGTCGAAATGGCTTTTCACCCTGAAATAATGTGCCGCTGCCAACATCGCGATGACACCAATTAGTATGTCCTGACCACTGGAGGCAACATGAAAGTTTATGCATTTACTGTCGCGACCGTGACGGCGGCCCTCGTGGGCGCGCTGGCACAGGCCGCGCCGACCACCGTCGTTCTCGGGACAGCCACCGCCGGCGGTGGTTTCGAGCTCTATGGCCGGCACCTGGCCGAAGTGATTTCGGAAACTGATACATCATTGAAGATCGAAACGCGCCCCACCCGTGGCAGCGCGGAAAACGTGCCATTGCTCGAAGCCGGCAAACTCGATATCGGACTGGTTGAAGGCAATGTTGCACTCGCCGCCTTCGAGGGCGTGAATCAGCCGAAGACCGCCTTGCGGATCGTGGCCGCCATGTATCCTGGCCCCGGAATGTTCGTCGTGCGCAGCAACAGTCCGTATCGCACGATTAACGATTTGAAGGGCAAGCCAGTGGCATTCGGGACTCCGGCCTCAGGCCTCACGAAACTCGCGCGCGATGTACTCGATGGTCTGGGGCTTTCGCCGGAGCGTGATTTTCAGGCGGTATTCCTGGAAAAGGCCGATGACGGCCCGACGCTCGTGCTGGAGGGGAAGGTCGCCGCCTTGTGGGGCGGCGGGCTCGGCTGGCCCGGGTTTACCAAGGTGGCCGCGGCGCCGGGCGGGGCGCGCTTCATCGTTCCGGATGCGGAGGAGATTGGACGCATCCAGGTCAAACATCGGAATCTGCGTCGCATGACCGTACCGGCCGGTACTTATGCAGGACAGGAGGCACCGCTCCACTCCGTGGGGCTGTGGTCGTTTGTGCTGGCGCGCGCCGATTTGCCGGATGAGGTGGCTTACCGATTGGTGCGCGCCGTGCATCGCGGCGAGGCGAAACTGGCCGCGCGTTTGGCGCAGGGTCAATTTACCACGGCGGCCAATACGGCAAATGAAACGCCGCGTGCCGAGCTTCTGCACCCCGGTGTGGCACGCTATCTGCGTGAGATAGGCGCATTACGCTGACTCTGTCGGAAACGACGGCGATTTATACGCGTGTTTGTTAAGTGCGCAATAAATTTCAATCATTCGCTTCTCGTTTAACGTATAAGCTAATTCAAATTTATCGAGAATCCGTGGCGCAACCAAACTCACCGTACGGTAGAATTCGTTTTGATTCACGGGTAGACTGCGCGCCCTGCATTTTTGAACGCTTTGAAGTCTTTCTTTTTCCATGCAAACCGCGCGTGAAATTTTTTCATATCGCAAATTCTGGGCGAAACGCTTCGGATCGGCGCCGTTCCTGCCCCTGTCGCGCGCGGAGAGGGACGAGCTTGGCTGGGATTCCTGCGACATCATATTAATCACCGGTGATGCTTACGTGGACCATCCGAGCTTTGGCATGGCCATCATCGGGCGCGTGCTGGAGGCGCAGGGCTTTCGCGTTGGGATCATCGCGCAGCCGGACTGGAAGAGTGCCGAGGCCTTCAAGGCCCTGGGCCGGCCGAATCTGTTCTTCGGCATCAGTGCCGGCAACATGGATTCCATGGTCAACCGTTACACCGCTGATCGCAAGATCCGCTCGGACGATGCCTACACCCCGGGGGGCATGGCGGGCAAGCGCCCGGACCGTTCGGTGATCGTGTACGCCCAGCGGGCACGCGAGGCTTATGGCGATGTACCTGTTATTGTCGGCGGCATCGAGGCATCGCTGCGGCGCATCGCACATTACGATTACTGGTCCGACAAGGTGCGCCGCTCAATCCTGTTGGACGCCAAAGCCGACATGCTGGTCTACGGCAACGCCGAGCGCCAGGTGGTCGAGATCGCGCACCGCCTCGCGACCAAAGAGCCGATTGAAAAGATTACTGACATTCGTGGCACCGCCTTCATTCGCAACGGCCTGCCAGAAGGTTGGACCGAGCTGGATTCCGCGCATCTGGATACGCCCGGCGCATTGAATCCGCCAATGAATCCCTATGCGACCGAAGAAGAAATGCGCACCTCGCTTCAGCCCGGGACAGTAACAGAGGGAGAGAGGACTGCTTCGGTTAATGTAGTGCAGTTTCACCGGCACACGCCGAAGCTGGATCGTGAGAAAACCGTGATCCGGCTGCCATCATTCGAAAAAGTAGCGAGCGATCGGGTCCTATACGCCCATGCTTCACGCGTGCTGCATCTCGAAACTAATCCCGGCAACGCCCGCGCTTTGGTGCAGCGCCACGGTGAACGCGAT
>DATCZH010000186.1:0-3358 GCA_036526015.1 Sulfuricaulis sp. | reverse complement strand
GATCAAGGACTTCTTCGGCTCGAGCCAATTGTCGCAGTTCATGGACCAAACTAATCCGCTGTCCGAGATCACACACAAACGCCGCGTCTCGGCGCTTGGGCCCGGTGGCCTGACGCGCGAGCGTGCCGGCTTCGAGGTGCGCGACGTGCATCCAACGCATTACGGACGCGTGTGCCCGATCGAAACGCCGGAAGGTCCGAATATCGGGCTGATCAATTCGCTGGCGGTGTACGCCCGCACCAATGAATACGGCTTCCTCGAGACGCCGTATCGCAAAGTCAACAACGGCAAGGTGACCGATGACGTGAATTATCTGTCCGCGATCGAGGAGAGCAAATTCATGATCGCGCAGGCAAATGCCACGCTCGATAGCCGCGGGCACTTGATCGATGAGTTGGTTTCCTGCCGCATCAAAAATGAGTTTATGCTGTCCACCCCGGACAAGGTGGATTACATCGATGTTGCCCCCTCGCAGATCGTATCGGTGGCGGCATCGCTGATTCCGTTTCTTGAGCACGACGATGCCAACCGCGCCCTCATGGGCTCGAACATGCAGCGCCAGGCTGTGCCCTGCCTTAAAACCGAGAAGCCGTTGGTTGGCACCGGGATTGAACGCATTGTGGCTATCGACTCAGGCGCCACCGTGGTGGCAAAACGTGGCGGGGTCGTGGATTCCGTGGACGCCTCGCGCGTGGTTGTACGCGTCAATGATGATGAAACCCGTCCGGGCGAAGTCGGCGTGGACATCTACAATCTGACCAAATACCAGCGCTCGAACCAGAACACCAACATCACCCAGAAACCGTTGGTGAAAGTGGGCGATGTCATTGCCAAGGGCGATGTGTTGGCTGACGGCCAGTCCACCGACATGGGCGAGCTGGCGCTGGGGCGCAACATCCTGGTCGCGTTCATGCCGTGGAATGGTTACAACTTCGAGGATTCGATCCTTATCTCCGAGCGCGTGGTGGAGAACGACTATTTCACCACCATCCATATCGAGGAACTCCAGACGGTGGCGCGAGACACCAAGCTTGGGCCTGAGGAGATCACGCGCGATATTCCGAACGTGGGTGAAACGGCCCTGGCCAAACTGGACGAATCCGGCATCGTCTACATCGGTGCTGAGGTAGACGCTGGCGACATCTTGGTCGGCAAGGTCACCCCCAAGGGTGAGACCCAGTTGACGCCGGAAGAGAAATTGCTCCGTGCAATCTTCGGCGAGAAGGCCTCGGATGTGAAAGACACGAGCTTGCGTGTACCGTCCGGTATTTCCGGAACGGTCATCGACGTGCAGGTGTTTACGCGCGAAGGCGTGGATAAGGACGCCCGTGCCAAGAGCATTGAGGAATCGGGCCTGGCCAGTATCCGCAAGGATCTCGATGATCAGTTCCGTATCCTGGAAAACGACGCTTATGCGCGCCTTGAGCGCCAGCTCATCGGCAAGGTCGCTGATGGTGGTCCGGCGGGTCTGAAGAACGGTGACAAAATCACCAAGGGTTATCTCGATGAACTTTCGCGCAACAAGTGGTTCGATATCCGCCTGAAGAACGAGGAGGCCTCGCAAGCGTTGGAACAAATCCGCGGCTACCTCTCCAAGCAGAAGGATTTGTTCGACCAGAAGTTCACCGAGAAGAAAGTGAAACTCACATCGGGCGACGATCTCGCTCCCGGCGTGCTCAAGATGGTCAAGGTGTATGTCGCCGTAAAACGGCGTCTGCAACCCGGCGACAAAATGGCCGGGCGGCACGGGAACAAGGGTGTTATCTCGCGCATCGTGGCCGTCGAAGACATGCCCTACGTGGCGGACGGTACTCCGGTGGACATTGTGCTGAATCCGCTCGGTGTGCCGTCGCGCATGAACGTGGGCCAGGTACTGGAAACGCATCTCGGGTGGGCCGCGCATGAACTAGGCGCCCAAATAGGCAAGATGCTCGATGAAGAACGCAAGGTCGAGGAGATCCGTCGGTTCATCGATCGGATTTATAACCAAATCGGCCGCAATGTGCGCAAGGAAGAAATCAAGTCGTTGATCGACGACGAGATCATCGAGCTTGCGCGCAACCTGCGCAAGGGCGTACCGGTCGCTACACCGGTATTCGACGGTGCCGCAGAAGAGGAGATCAAGGAAATGCTTATCATGGCGGGACTCCCGGATACCGGGCAGACCACGCTGTGGGATGGACGCACCGGCGATGCCTTCGACCGGCCGGTGACGGTGGGCTACATGTACATGCTCAAGCTCAACCACTTGGTGGACGACAAGATGCATGCACGTTCCACGGGTCCCTATTCGCTCGTGACGCAGCAGCCGTTGGGCGGCAAGGCACAGTTCGGCGGCCAACGCTTCGGCGAAATGGAAGTCTGGGCGCTCGAGGCCTATGGGGCCTCGTACACGCTGCAGGAAATGCTCACCGTCAAGTCCGACGACGTTACCGGTCGTACCAAGATGTTCGAAAACATCGTCAAGGGCGACCATCGCATGGAACCGGGTATGCCTGAATCCTTTAACGTACTGGTGAAGGAAATCCGCGCGCTCGGCATTGATATGGAACTGGAACTGGACAAAGAGTAAGCCCCGGAGCGAGACCGAAAGGTAACCGGATTTATTAATCAGTTAGCGAATCAGTAGCGCAACTTTTGCAGGAGACGATACCTTGAAAGACCTGTTTAATCTTTTCAAGCAGCCAGGCAAATCGGAAGATTTTGATGCCATCCGCATCGGACTTGCTTCCCCGGAAAAAATCCGCTCATGGTCTTTCGGTGAGGTCAAGAAACCGGAAACCATCAATTACCGCACGTTCAAGCCGGAGCGTGATGGCCTGTTTTGCGCCAAGATCTTCGGACCAGTCAAGGATTACGAATGCTTGTGCGGCAAGTATAAGCGCTTGAAGCACCGCGGGGTGATCTGTGAAAAGTGTGGCGTCGAGGTAACGCTGTCGAAGGTACGCCGCGAGCGCATGGGTCACATCGAGCTGGCTTCGCCGTTGGCACATATCTGGTTCCTGAAGAGCCTGCCTTCGCGTATGGGCCTGATGTTGGACATTACACTGCGCGACATCGAGCGCGTGTTGTATTTCGAGGCTTATGTCGTTATCGATCCGGGCATGACGCCGCTGGAGCGGGCTTCGCTGCTCTCGGAAGACGCCTACCTCAATGCCATCGAACAGTATGGCGATGAATTCGATGCGCGCATGGGTGCCGAAGCGGTGCGCGATTTGTTGCGCGCCATCAACCTGGAGGAAGAAGTCGCCAAACTGCGCAGTGATCTGGCCGAGACCACTTCCGAGACCAAGATCAAGAAAATCACCAAGCGCCTGAAAGTGCTTGAGGCGTTCATGTACTCGGGCAACAAGCCGGA
>DATCZH010000185.1:0-4544 GCA_036526015.1 Sulfuricaulis sp. | reverse complement strand
AAAACCTGTTCCGCTCTTCAAAGGCAGGACAAGCTGTGCCATCATGCGCCCACATCATGGTCGGACAAACGAAGTCAGCGACATATATTATGGCCAGATGAATGAAATAGGGCGACAATAATTATGACCAATCCCGTCATGAATTTCCTCGTCCCGGCGCTTTATTTTGTCGCCGGCGGTCTGTTGGCGCTGCGTCTGATGCGCGGCCAGTTCGTCACGGGGGGTGTCAAAATCGGCATCCTCAGCCTCGTGCTCGGAGCGGTCGTGCTGCATGCTGCATTGCTCTATGTCGTGCTGTGGTCCGGAACGGGAGTTAATCTGGCTCTGACACCGGCATTTTCACTCGTGGCCTGGGTCGTGGCCTGTTTGTATCTCATCACCTCGGTCATCCGTCCGGTGGACAATCTTGGTGTCCTGGTGATGCCCATTGCCGGTATGACGGTCTTGGTCGAATGGCTGTGGCCAGGCCAGATGTCTTTGCCCCTGACTTCAAGCGTTTCAGCCGCACATATTATTGTCTCGGTGCTGGCTTACAGCCTGCTGTGCCTAGCGGCGATTCAGAGCCTGATGCTGCTCATGCAGGAACGCCACCTTCGAGCCAGGCACCCAGGCGGTTTCATCCGCGCCTTGCCGCCCATGCAGACCATGGAAAGCGTGATGTTCCAGATGATCGGATTAGGTTTTATTCTGCTCACGCTCACGCTGATCAGCGGCTTCTTCTTTTCCGATGCGATTTTTGGCAAGCCGTTCAAGTTCACCCATCACATGGTATTGGCGGTGCTCGCGTGGTTTGTGTATGCGATTCTTCTCCTGGGCCGGTGGCGCCTTGGCTGGCGAGGTCGTCCCGCGATTCACTGGACCCTGGGAGGCTTTGCGCTACTTCTGCTTGCCTACTTTGGCAGCAAGTTCGTACTTGAAGTCATTCTGAACCGGTGAATTCATTGTATAACCTGCTTATCAGCCGGCGGTAAACAGAATATAATTATTTGTTACATGTATGCTGAGACAATTCGGCATCACTATCACCAATAATTATTTTCATTTTTCCATTTTCAGAACAACGACATGGCCAGTGTAATTAGCCCCACTCTAATCGGTACACGGCTACGTCGATTACTTCCCTTCATAAATTGGATCGGCGAGATACAAAACTCCCAAGTATTGCGCGCCGATCTTATCGCCGGGATCACTGTGGCCTTGGTGCTGGTACCGCAATCCATGGCCTACGCACAACTTGCCGGATTACCGGCCTATTACGGCCTTTATGCCGCGTTCATGCCGCCACTGGTCGCCGCACTTTTTGGCTCATCGCGCCAGTTGGCCACCGGGCCGGTGGCGGTGGTCTCTTTGCTAACCGCGGCGGCCCTCGAACCGATTGCCGCGACCGGATCCTCCGGGTATATAGCCTATGCCATTACGCTTTCACTTCTGGTGGGGATTTTTCAACTGGCGCTTGGCCTGTTGCGGCTCGGCGTGGTGGTCAATTTTCTTTCTCATCCGGTAATCATCGGTTTCACTAACGCGGCGGCGATCATCATCGCCACTTCCCAGCTGGATAAGATTTTTGGCGTTCGCATCGACAAGGCGGAGCATCATTACGAAACCGTATGGAACACCATTCTCGCGATCGGCCACCAGCTACACTGGCCAACGCTGCTGTTCGGCATCGGTGCCTTCGCCATCATGATCGCCTTGCGCCGGATCAATCCTCGCATTCCGAATGTCCTTGTGGCTGTCGCAATAACCACTGTTATCTCCTATTTCATCGGTTTTGAGCATTTGCGAACGGTTACCGTTGCGCAATTCGAGAGCGAAAGCGTGTCTGAAGTCATCAATGACCAAGCCAAGCTGAAACAGGTAATCCCTGCACTCGACCGGGCCGTTGCGGCGGCGGAGAAGAATTATCTGGATGCTCTTTCGAAACACGGCGTCGACAATTCACGCACGCTGGCGACCCTGCACAATCTCGATACGCTCAAGCTCAGGCGGGATCGCCGCATCAAGTCAGCCAAGGCAGATCTGGACGAAATCAAGAACCAACGTTTCCGTTACGTGCCGGGAGTAGATGGCGCCGAAGGCCGCTTTTACCACGTGGGGCAAGTCCCCAACGACGCGGTGACAGACGAGCGCCTGTGGCTCGTGCGCAGCATCGACGGTGATAAGCTGCTCATGAACGGCGGAGGAAACGTTGTGGGAAAGATTCCCAAGGGCTTGCCGACCTTTGCGCTGCCAACGTTTGATTCAGTCGCCTTGCTTCAGCTGCTGTCTGCGGCAATCACTATATCGCTGATTGGTTTCATGGAGGCGATTTCCATCGCCAAGGCCATGGCTACCAAAACGCGTCACAGGCTCGACGCCAACCAGGAACTGATCGGGCAGGGGCTTGGCAATATTGTCGGCAGCCTCACGATGAGCTATCCCACCTCAGGTTCGTTCTCGCGCTCGGCGGTCAATATCAATTCTGGTGCCATCACGGGTTTTTCTTCGGTCGTTACCAGCGCCATCGTCATCGTCACACTGTTGTGGCTGACGCCATTGCTGTACCACCTGCCGCAGGCGACCCTGGCGGCGGTCATTATGATGGCCGTGATCGGTCTAATTAATGTCAAAGCCATACAGCACGCCTGGAATGCGCACCGCCAGGATGGTGTCGTCGCTATGATCACATTCGCTCTGACGCTGGCGTTTGCGCCGCATCTCGACAAGGGAATCCTGATCGGCGCCGGCCTGGCGCTGATTCTGTACCTCTATCGCACCATGCAGCCGCGTGTGGCGGTGCTGGCGCGCCACCCGGATGGAACGCTACGCGACGCCGAATTGTTTGGACTGGATACCTGCAAGAATATCACCATGATCCGTTTCGATGGGTCCCTGTATTTCGCCAATACCAGCTATTTCGAAGATAAACTTCAGGAGCGCATTGTCGCCAAGCCCGACCTGAAATATGTGATCGTGCTCGCTGACGGCATCAATCAAGTTGATGCCACGGGCGAGGAAATGCTCACGTACCTGAGCGAACGGTTGCGCGCGGCCGACATCGAAGTTCTATTCGTTGGCACGAAGAGACAGGTGCTGGACGTTTTCGAACGCACCGGGCTGTACGAGAAAATTGGTGCCGAAAATTTCTTCCGCACAGAGGAACAGGTGCTTGAGCATGTCTGGAAGAAGCTCGGGAACAACCACGAAGTGGATTGCCCGCTCAACATAGTCTGCGCGCTCACACCGGCGAAATAGTCGCCCATATCGCTGTACTGGCGCCAAATTGGGGCCGGTGCAGCAATGGTGCTAAAATCAAAATCCCGTATCCTGAAGAGGCTTGCAGCCCTTGGCTGACATTTCCCTCGGCGTCTTGACGGGCGCCTTGATTTTTCTCATCCTGTTTTCCGGTTTTTTCTCCGCCGCCGAAATCGGCCTGATGACCCTCAATCGTTACCGCCTGCGTGGTTTGGCGGAATCGGGGCACCGTGGCGCGCGCCTCGCGCGCAAACTACAGGAACGGCCCCATCGCCTCTTGGGCGTGATCCAGATAGGCAACAACTTTGCCAACATCGCGGCTTCCTCCGTGGCCACCGTCATGGCACTAGAACTCTATGGCGAAAAGGCGATAGCCATTGCCGCCGGTATATTGACCTTTGTGATACTCATCTTTTCAGAAGTAGCGCCCAAAACTTTTGCTGCCCTCAATCCGGAGCGGATCGCCTTTCCGGCGGCATACGTGCTCCAGCCGTTGCTGTGGCTTTTCTACCCGATCGTGTGGCTGGTGAATGCAATCGCCAATCGGACACTTCGAATCTTCGGCGTGTCGGTCCAGAAAAAGCATGCCACTGAAGTCACTGCGGAAGAGCTTCGCACGCTGGTGCGCGAAGCAGATGTGCTGATTCCGGAATCGCATCAGGACATGTTGCTGGCTATTCTCGATCTGGAAAAAATCACCGTCGACGACGTCATGGTGCCGCGTGGCAAGATCGAAGGGGTGAATCTCGATGCGGAATGGGACGACATCGTGGCACAGATTACGGGCAGCCGTTACACGCGCATGCCGATTTTCCGCGGGAGCCTCGACAATGTCACCGGCATGGTGCACGTGCGCCGGATACTGAATCTGATGCGCGAGGGCAAGCTGGACCGACAATCGCTGGAACAAGCGATCATCGAGCCTTATTTTATTCCTTCGGGAACGACGCTCACTACACAACTGCTCAATTTCAGGCAGGTCAAGCGGCGCGTCGGTCTGGTGGTGGACGAATACGGTGACATCCAGGGGCTGGTAGCGCTGGATGAAATCCTTGAGGAGATTGTGGGCGATTTCTCCGCCAAAACCATGGGAACCATCGAGAACGTTCACCCACAAAGCGACGGAAGTTACCTTATCCGCGGGACGGTCAATCTGCGCGATCTCAACCGTCAGCTCGATTGGAAATTGCCCACCGACGATTCCCGCACGTTGAATGGGCTAATCATTGAATACCTGGAGGACATCCCTGAACCCGGTACCAGTCTCATGATACACGGCTATACAGTAGAAATTCTGCGCACCCGCGGCA
>DATCZH010000184.1:0-5220 GCA_036526015.1 Sulfuricaulis sp. | reverse complement strand
CGAGCCCGGTATGGTGCTGACCGTCGAACCTGGACTCTATATTGCGGAAGCCAAGGACATTCCGGCGGGCTTCCGCAATATAGGTATACGCATCGAGGATGACGTATTGGTCACGCGCGAGGGCAATGAAGTGCTGTCGCGTGATGCACCCAAGAGCGTCGATGACATCGAAGCACTGATGAAACATTGATCACCGTGCGCACCGATTACGACATTCTCATCATCGGCGGTGGCCTGGTCGGCGCCAGTCTCGCCTGTGCGTTGCGCGGAAGCCGATTACGCCTCGGCGTGATCGAGGCGGTCCCGTTCACGGCCACCTCTCAACCGAACTACGACGACCGTACGCTGGCGCTGGCCTACGGTTCGAAGCGGATATTCGAGGGAATGGGCTGCTGGACGGAGATTGCGCCGGAGGCCACGCCCATCGAGAGCATTCACATCTCCGACCGCGGCCATTTTGGCGTGACGCGGTTGTCGGCCGCGGAGTCCGGAATGCCGGCATTGGGTTATGTCGTCCCCAACCGGGCGCTCGGTGTTGCCCTGATGAAAACGTTACAGATTTCGAACAATACCGAATGGTTGTGCCCTGCGGAAATGCGGGACATCAAAATCTCTTCCGGATCCGCGATCGTCACCGTTAATCACCAGAATCAAACGCAGACACTCACCGCGCGCCTTGTCGTTGCTGCCGACGGCGCGCATTCCGCGGTGCGCGCGGCCTTGAAGATCGAATCCGAACGCACCGCATACTGCCAGAGCGCCATCGTGACCACGGTCACGGCGGGCGCTCCCCACGAAAATACCGCTTATGAACGTTTCACCGATACCGGACCGCTAGCCCTGCTGCCCCTGTCGGAGAATCGTTGCGCCTTGGTCTGGAGTGCGAAAGAGGATGAGGTGCCATCCTTGCTGAGCAGGAACGATGCGGAATTCCTGGATCGATTGCAGGACCGCTTCGGCGACCGTCTCGGAACGTTCACGCGGCTAGGCAGGCGCACGGCCTATCCGCTCGCGCTCACACGCGTGGCGGAGCATGTGCGGGAGCGTTTGGCGCTCATCGGCAATGCCGCGCACTCGGTGCACCCGGTGGCCGGGCAGGGTTTTAATCTCGGCCTGCGCGATGTGGCCACCATGGCGGAAATACTCACCGACACCCTACGCCGAGGCGAGGATATTGGAAGTCTCACCGCGCTGCGCCGCTATGCCGACTGGCGCGTGCGCGACAACCGGGTCACGGCGGGTTTCACCAACGGGCTCATCCGGATTTTTTCCAACAACGCCTTCCCGCTCACGCTAGTGCGCAATGCCGGGCTCATCGCCGTGGATCTGTTGCCGGGGGTCAAGCGCCGGTTCGTGCGCCTTACCAGTGGGCTGGCCGGGCATCTGCCGCGTCTCGCGCGCGGTCTGCCATTGTGAATTGAAGGTAAGTTCAATGAAAATCAGTTACGACGTTGTGATTGTTGGCGGCGGCATGGTGGGTGCTGCCGTGGCTTGCGCGCTGGGAAATTCATCACTCAAGCTTGCACTGCTCGATCGCGTAACGGCGCCAGCGCCACCCGAGAAGGATTATGATCTGCGCGTGAGCGCCATCACGCTGGCTTCGCGCACTCTGTTCGAAAACCTCGGTGCGTGGTCTGGCATGGCCCGGCGGCGTGTTTCGCCGGTGCGGGAGATGCGGGTGTGGAGCGGCGAGGGCAGCGGCGCGATTCACTTCAATGCCGCGGAGATCGGCGAGCCGGCCCTGGCCTGGATTATCGAGAACAGCGTCATCCAAGCGGCGCTGATCGAGCGGTTGCATCAATTCACCAACGTCCATTCTCTCTGCCCGGTCGAGATAACTGATATCACGCTGGCAGACAACGGCGCTGTGATAACGTTGGAGGATAAGCGTACCTTAACAGCGAAACTTCTCATTGGCGCTGATGGTGCCGATTCCGGCGTACGGCGCGTGGCAGGCATCGAAACGCAGTTAGTCAATTTACATCAGAAAGGCATTGTGGCGGCGGTCACGACCGAAAAACCGCATGAAGCGACAGCGCGCCAGCGCTTTCTTGCCACCGGGCCGCTTGCGTTTTTGCCGCTGGATGAACCGCATACCTGTTCTCTTGTCTGGTCGGCCGATACCGCACGTGCAGATCAATTGTTCGCGCTTGACGATGCCGCTTTTGTCCTTGAGCTTCAGAATGCCATGGGAGATGCTCTGGGGGCGATTCAGAACGTAGGCCCCCGTGCTGCCTTCCCCTTGGCACTGTCTCATGCCCGGGCCTACACCGCACCACACCTTGCCCTGGTTGGCGATGCCGCGCACACGGTGCATCCCCTCGCGGGGCAGGGAGTGAACCTGGGCTTCTTGGATGCCGCCTCACTGGCCGAGGTAGTGCTGGATGCGACCGCAAAACATAAAGATATCGGCGCGCATGAAGTGTTGCGGCGCTATGAGCGCTGGCGCAAGGGCGACAACCTTGCCATGATTTCCATCACGGGAGGGTTTAAGTATCTTTTTGGCAATGATCTGCCTGTCATCAGCCAATTGCGCAATTGGGGGCTGAATCTTACCAATGCAGCGACGCCAATAAAGAATTTTATTATGAGAAGGGCGAGTGGATTGGAGGGGGATTTGCCAAGGCTTGCCAAGCGAGTCTTGCATTAATATATATTTTTTATCAAATCGCCTTTGGCGATACTAAAAAATTACTTATGAATGGCTGACCCATGGCAGGTGACTTTCACTTTCTTGTTCAAAAGCAAGCCACCATGGAGAAAGACATCCCGAAGCGCATGAAATCTTCTGCGTGCCGGGGATCCGCCGACTCCGGTCCCGCCTTGACTCGGAAGCCGGAAAAGACAACCATGGTATTATTACGATCTATTCAATAGCGTTTTAAAAGACGATAATCCTCACGAGATAGCGTCAGAGAATTAATTGCCAAAACCGTGTGGTGTTGAGTTTCTAGTTATCCGGAAGAACTCAAACCTGAATTGCGTGAGATGTCGAAGAAGACCATGCGAATAATTGTTTGTTTCGGGCTTCTCCTTGCAGCATCAATGACCGGTTATGCCACCGAACCGGGCCGGACCCCGGTTCCGACATACTGGGATCTACCAACGAGCTATCTGATACCGAAGACAGAAGCAGAACGTCAGCGAGAATGCGCTCGTATCAGACAAGAAATGGCCCGAGTAGAATCAATCGCCCGGGCAGAAAATGTAACTGTCCCGCCCATGGATTCAATTAACGTGCTGGTTCAAGCTCGTGAGAACATGGTTCGTTTGAATGGCCGTGCAGCAGAAGTTAGTTGTCTGACGGCTATTTCAATCAGCCCTACTTCGAAAAAAGATCCTTATGGCGATTGTTATTGAAAGTGTAAGCAGTGCACAACACGGACAAAGAACAGTGTCTTGATGGCTGTAAACTCTATTGCCGACGTCTAACAATATCTTCCAACTGGCAAGCTTCGTCTATCGCTGAGGATGGTTTTAATTTAGCTTGTTCGGATTCCCGTTTTCGGGAGCCGGGCACTGAGCTGGGCCGAAGGTATCACAAGACTCCTGATCGGGCCCAAGGCGCAAGTGTTAAGGCAAGACGAGTGGGCGCAGCGAGCAGGGCTACTTTATTTTCGGTATGAAAGACTACAAATACCTCGCTTCCGGTGAGAAGAAAGAAATTCCGGAACCAACTCCAGAGAAGGAGACCATGAACTATATAGCCCGGCCGGCGTGGCTGAACCAGTGGTGGCAGATCGGCATCATGATCCTGATGCCCTTCGTTCTTGTTCTGGCCTACCTCAAAGGCCATCAGTATTTTTCGCCCGAGAACCTGCGGGTGTTGTACGTGGTGGGTGCGGGGGTGTTCGTGTATTTGATCGCAGTGGTGATTTATCGCCGGTATTCCTGGGCCTATACAATTGATAACGACACCATCGAAAGCCGCGAGGGCATTATCGCGCGCAAGGTGAAATCCATCCGCATTCATGACCTGCGCAACATCAACGTAAACCAGTCGCTGTGGCAACGGCTCTTGGGCGTGGGCGATGTCGAGTTTTCCAGCGCCGGCGGCAGCGGGATTGAGGTGATCTTCTTCGGCGTGGACGACCCCCTGACGGTCAAGGCGCTGGCTCAACGCAAGCAGGGCAATCGCCCGGGCGACTGATCGCCCATCCTGATCAGTGAGGGCAGGCGAGCCACCGTGGTAAGGTTAATTTTATGAACCGCCAAGCGCCTCAGCGCGAGTAACCCCGGCTGTCTTTCAGGTACACATCGAGCCCGGTGTATTCCTCTTGACTGGCATAGGCCAGTCCTTGCTTGGCGTCACTGGCCGACAGCAGCCGCTGGATGGCGGCATGGCCTTCCGGGGAAACCAGTGCCCCGGCGATGCGTGCCTGGTCCGGCACACGGGCATGCGTGGCCTGGCGGAGAACGCCTGGTTCGGCAACACCTTCGAGTTGTACAGCACTCGTACGATAGTCTCGTGATTGGGGAAGGTCTTCAGATTTGCCACCGGAACGATGGCGGCGGCACATTTCTTCTCAAAGGCCACACCCTCATAAGCGCTGGTCCAGCCGATGTTATTAATGATCAGGGGCTGGCGCATTGGATTGTCGAATTGCGCCAGGACGCTGAGCGTGCCCAGATTGGGTGGTTTTATGCCGCAGACCTTTTGCCCGGCAAGCTGTTTGAGTTCCGTGACGCCGCTGTTGTCCTTGCGCACCACGACCGCGAAGGCATGTTCGCCAGCGACCTTGACCAAGGCGCTGTGCCGCAAATGCGAAATGTGCCAACTGTTCAAGTGCGGACCGTCGAAAACAAGATCGTAATTGCCGCTCTGCATCTCTGTCTGATAGGTGAGCCAGCTTTTGGGATGGCGGTAGACGATATTCTTCCCGGTGACGCGTGAAAGGTATTCGGCGATCGGCTGGCAGGTGCGCTCGCCTTCCACGCATTTAGTTGATAAACAAGAGAGAAAAAAACCTATCCCACTGTGGAACTGGAGGGATAGGGGTACAGTCATCAGGTGAAGGTGATAAATAAAGCGGAAGTCCAGACCTTGGCGTCATCTACTTGGCGGGCGAGGAAATATACCGGACGATGTCCGTGCGGGCCATTGTGTGGGTCGATGTTGAGAGTGCCGGTGACTTCGCGCGGAGCCGAGGCATCGGACATGCGTTCAAATCCGAGGAACATGTCCACGCCCGGCAGGTCCTTTCTGAGGCGTGCCCCCTC
>DATCZH010000183.1:0-11544 GCA_036526015.1 Sulfuricaulis sp. | reverse complement strand
CGTCACGTTCCTCGACGGTGAGATCATGCGCAAGAACATTTCCTCCGAGCTCGGTTTTTCGCACGAACACCGCGACATCAATATACAGCGTCAGGCTTACATCGAGAATCTGATCACACGCCATGGCGGCATCGCCATCTGCGCGCCGATCGCGCCGTATGCCAACACGCGCGCTCAGGTGCGCGTGATAGTGGAGGAAGACGGTGATTTCATCGAGATATATGTGGCCACGCCGCTCGCGGTCTGTGAATCGTACGACCGCAAGGGGCTGTGCGCCCGCGCTGGCCTGATCAGACAGTTTACCGGCGTATCCGATCCTTACGAAACGCCGATCAATCCCGAAATCGTGGTGGATACCTCAAGGCAATCAGCCAACGAAGCGGCGGACAAGATTCTAGCGTACCTCGCGGTGCAGGGTTTTTTGTCTCGTCACGGAAAGTCACCCGTGGCGTTAGTCAAGCCCGAGCGTGACCCGTCCCTGCTATGGCAAAATGATTCCAGCGGCGCGTTGCCCATGACGAAATCAACCCCCCTGATCCGGTACGGACAACAGGTCCCGAAAAGCCGCTTTTCAAGTAACAGGAAATTCTTCAATCGCGCCGTCAAGTGGTGCGAGGGGGGATTTATTTTTCTGCCAGCTAGGCTGTCTTCGCTGCCGGCGGAGACAGCGGGAAGGCCACGAGATGATCGGCCTGCACGCGGATGCCGACACGCTCGCCGATAGCATGGTCGGTGTGGCTCGGGAACAACGCCAGCAACCGTCCTCCGCTCGGCAGTTGCAAGGTATAAAGAATTTCCGCACCGCGAAAGGCCTTCTGCGTCACTTTGGCCTTAAGCGGACCTTCCGGATCCGGCACGATGTCATCCGGTCGCAGCAGCAGTTCTATCTGTGCTCCCTTTCCCCACTCATAGGCGCGATTGCCCTTGTGCACGCCGATTTCGGTCTCGATGGTGTCAGGGGTGAGCAGGGTGCCGCGCAGGAATACGCCCTGACCGATGAAATCGGCGACAAAACGGGTGTTCGGTTCGTGATAAAGATTGTACGGCGTGTCCCACTGCAACAGGCGCCCTTCGTGCATGACGCCGACTGCATCGCCAAGCGCGAAGGCTTCGTGCTGATCATGGGTTACCAACACACCGGTCGTCCCGCGTTGTTTTAAGATCTCACGTACCTCGCCGGACAAGCGCTCACGCAGTTCGATGTCGAGATTGGAAAACGGTTCGTCCAGCAGGATGAGGTCGGGATTCGGTGCGAGCGCGCGTGCCAATGCTACACGTTGCTGTTGCCCCCCGGAGAGTTCATGCGGGTATCGCCCTCCCATGCCGCTCAGTCCGACGATTTCGAGCAGTTCACCGACAAACTTTCCCTTTTGCGCGTCCGTCATGCCGCGGAGGCCAAAACCGACATTCCCGGCCACGCCGAGGTGCGGGAAAAGGGCGTGGTCCTGGAACACCATGCCTAAACGACGTTTTTCCGGGGGCAGAGTAAAGCCTGGCTGGGAAACGGCGGTGCCATTTATCCAGATGTCGCCTGTGCTCAGGGGATGAAATCCGGCGATAGCACGCAGGACGGTGGTCTTCCCGCAGCCGCTCGGCCCGAGCAGGCAGACGATGCTGCCCTGGCTAACATGCATCGACAGACCGTCCACCGCGAGGCGTCCATCGTATCGGCATTCGATGTTATGGAGCGCGAGGATTTCGTTCACGCCGTAAGCCTAGCAGAAGTGCGCCGCCGGCAAAACGAATCCAACAGGGGACGGAAGGAAATTAAATTATTTCTTAGGTCTGGTAAGCAGGAATTCCAGCAGGGCCTTCTGGGCATGCAGGCGATTTTCGGCTTCGTCCCAGACGACGCTCTGAGGGCCGTCGATGACTTCCGCCGCCACCTCCGCGCCGCGATAGGCCGGCAGGCAGTGCATGAAGAGCGCATCCCGCTTCGCCAATTTCATGAGGCTGTTGTCCACCATGAAACCGGAAAAAGCCCCGGCGCGTTCGGTCTTCTCGTGTTCCTTGCCCATGCTGGCCCAAGTGTCGGTAACGATGATATCGGCGTCCCGTGCGGCGAGTTTCGGATCATGGTGCAGAGTCACGTTTCCGCGGCAGGCGGAAATCCAATCCGCCTTTGGCTCGTAACCCTCGGGGGTCGCGATGTCGAGATGGAACTTGAACTGGTGCGAGGCGTTGATCCAAGAATGGCAGACATTGTTCCCGTCACCGATCCACGCCGCTTTTTTTCCGGTTATGTCGCCACGCTTTTCAAGATAGGTCTGAATGTCGGCGAGCAGTTGGCAGGGATGATTCAAGTCAGTCAGCGCATTAATCACCGGGACATAAGAATGCGCAGCGAAACGCTCGACCATCGCATGCGAATTAGCACGGATCACAATGATATCCACCATGCGCGACATGACGCGCGCGGTGTCTTCCACGAGCTCGCCGCGACCGAGATGTGTGTCGCGCGGGGACAGAAACAGGCTCGTGCCGCCGAGCTGTGCCATGCCCGCTTCGAACGAAACGCGTGTACGAGTGGAGGATTTCTCGAAAATCATGGCCATGGTCTTTCCTGTCAGCGGTGTGTGCCGCTTGCCGCGCTGATGCATGGTCTTCAGTTCCTTCGCACGCTTCATTAGCCGCTTGAGTTCTGCGGCCGTCAGGTCCAGCAATGTCAGGAAATGGCGAGGTTTCATTTTTCGTTGAGGAATCCGCGCACCATCTTTTCGAGTATGTCGGCCAGCAGATCAGCCTCTGCGTCCGTGAGAATAAGCGGCGGGAGCAGGCGTATAACATTATCCGCCGTGACATTGATCAGAATCCCGCTTTCCAGGCCACGGTGCAAGAGCTCCTTGCAAGGCTGGTCGAGTTCAATCGCGAGCATGAGTCCACGCCCGCGGATTTCTTTTACTCCCGGAGTCTTGTTCAGTTTTTCCTTCAGTTTGTCCAGCAGCCGCTTACCAACTTTGGCGGCACGGTCGGCAAATTTTTCCTTATCGAGCTCATCAATCACGGCAAGGGCCACGCGGCAAACCAGGGGATTGCCGCTGAACGTGGAACCGTGGCTGCCGGGCTTGAAAACTTTCGCTGCTTTCCCGCGCGCGAGACAAGCGCCGATCGGCACGCCGTTACCCAGTCCCTTGGCCAGCGTCATGACATCCGGCACCACGCCTTCATGTTGGCAGGCGAACCATTTGCCGGTGCGACACATGCCGGTTTGGATTTCGTCGAGCATTAATAGCCAACCACGCTCATCGCAGATCTTGCGCAATCCTTTTAGGTAACCCGCGTCCGGGATGGACACGCCACCTTCCCCGGTGATGGGTTCGACCAGCACCGCCACGATATTCTTGTTGCGCTCGCCGACCTGCTGGACCGCGGACAGGTCGTTGTAGGGAACACGATAGAAACCTTGCACTAGCGGTTCGAAACCCGACTGGATCTTGCGGCCGCCGGAAGCGGACAGGGTGGCGAGCGTGCGGCCGTGGAAGCTGCCCTCGGTGACAATGATGCCGGGAGTCAGGATATCGCGCTGATGTCCATGGAGCCGCGCCAGCTTGATCGCCGCCTCGTTCGCCTCCGCTCCCGAATTGCAGAAAAAGACATTTTCCATGCCCGCGAGCTTGCACAGCCGTTCGGCCAGTTGCTCCTGGAGCGGGATTTCATACCAATTGGAGGTGTGCAGCAGTTTGCCGGCCTGATCGCACAAGGCGGCCGTGACGGCCGGATGCGCATGCCCGAGTCCGCAAACGGCGATACCGGCCAGCGCGTCGAGGTATTTGTTGCCATTCGTATCCCACAACCACACGCCCTGGCCGTGCGTGAAGGCCACGGGCAAGCCAGAGAACAGCGGCATTTGGTATGAAGTCGGCATTAATTATTTAGAGCTATAAAAAGACAAAGGCGCCCGCGGGCGCCACTTAAAGGAAAAATTCTACCGTCTGCCGGCCAGAACGCAAGGGTACAAAGAAAAAGGCCCGGCTAGCCGGGCCTTTTGCCTGATACGGGCGTTGTTTACATTGGCAGTCCGTGTCCCGCGCTGCCTGCGATCATGAAGAACAACATCGGAATGGACAGCATGGTGTTGGTGCGCGAGGCCAGAGACGCGACGCGTGCAGCCTTGGCCTTGGCGGCGTCATCGGCCGCGACCAGGCCGAGGATCTTCTTCTGGTTCGGCCAAATCAGCATCCAGACGTTGAAAAGCATAATCGTGCCGAGCCAGGCGCCGATACCGATGGAAGCGGCCGTACCCTTGAGCAGGAAGGCATTGCCAATACCGATTTTGGCCATCTCAAGGTATACGGCGCCGAAGATCCAGGTCGCGAGCGCGGCCCAGCGGAACCACAGCAGCGCAAGCGGTGCGACATGCTTGGTGATGCCAGCGGCCGTGTTATCCGCCTTGGCCTTGGGCAGGGCGACGGCCTGGACGAAATTGAAATAGTAAAGAAGGCCGATCCAGACGATGCCGGCGAAAATGTGCAGCCAGCGGATAATAGTGAGTTCCATATTTTGCTCCCGTGAATTGTTTGGTGGTGAGGGTCAGACGGTGGTCTTGACCAGGAAATTGACGACGAAGAAATACAGAATCACAGTCAGGATCAGGCCGGAGATAATGGTGCCCCAAATGGAATCCAGTGGATTTTTCATGGTTATTCCCTCTTGTCGAAACGTTAGAAATTGTTGAGTGCTTTCGTGGGGCGCTAGGGTAAAGCAGGTGTTGGTGTATTTCAAGCGTCTGCACACCGCGGGAATCGTATGATAATGCCATTTTGACAGGGATAGTCCTGCATGCCAGCCAGTAATCCACTCAAAAGTTTCACGCGCTTTTTTATGCTGCCGTTGTCCTCGCTGTCGAATCGGCTCGGCAATGGGTTCTACATCGGGCTGGCGTTCGTTGTCTGCGCCACAGCGGTGTTCGCAATCGCCACCGGGTCAACCGCCGCCATGAAGAACAAGGCTTACGACCTGATCATGAAAACGCGCTTCCAGCATCCGATGGCCGACCCCGGGATCGTGATCGTGGACATCGACGAGCCGGCGCTGGCGGCGATGGCGCCAGAATACGGACGCTGGCCGTGGCCGCGCAACATCATGGGTGAGCTGGTGGAGGGTATCGCAGAGCAGAATCCCCAGGCAATCGTATTCGATATTACCTTCAGTGATCAGGATGTATTCAATATCCAGGGCGATAAATATCTCCGTGATGTTATCGCCGCCACGCCCACCACGTTTTTTCCGATGATCCGGTTGAACAAGCAGAACGATCGTCTGAGCGAATTGCGCGTGAAGCAGTTGCCGGGAGTATCAAAACTCGATCCGGCCGCCTCCGATACCGCCACCCTCGCGGCAATCTTGCCATATTTTTTTGAGGCGCTCGACGACCACCGCCTTGGTACAAATAACATCTACACCGAAGATGATGGGATCGCCCGAACCTACGATGTGTATGCGAACGAGTACGGCTGGCGCGTCGCGTCGCTTCCCGCCAACGTGGCGATGACACTGGGAGTAACACTGCCGGATCAGCCCGACATCCTGCTTAACTGGCGCGGCAGACCACCCAGCTACCGGCATGTTTCGTTTCATAACATCTATTTCGATCTGCTGAAGCAAAAGAGAACGCGCCCGTCGGATGAATTCACCGGAAAAATTGTGATTATCGGATCCACCGCACCGTCGCTCTTTGATTTGAAACCCACGCCGCTGGCGAAGGCTCATCCGGGCGTGGAAATCCTGGCAACATCACTCGATAATCTGAAAAAAAAGGACTACCTGAAGGAGCTGCCTCCGTGGATTTATATTTTAATCACGTTAGCGGCTGTGGTTATCCTGACTGCGGCTTTTGTGTACAAGGTTGATCAGCGGCTTATCAACCTGGCCTTCACGATTTTGCAGACGGGCTTCCTCGCTGTGTCCTACCTCACGCTAAATTTTTCCTCCGTGTTCGTAGACCTCACCGCTCCGTTTGCCTTTTGCCTGGTGTATTTCACTGTGGCCCGGTTCAACTATCTGTTTGCCGGCTTCCGCCGAAGTGGTCAGTCGTACTTTTCCACGTTATTGGACGAGGGAAACCACTGCCATGTCGTTCTGGCACAATGCCATATCGGCCTCCAGGGCCGGCGTGCGCGCCTGGCGCTCGGAGCCTCCATCAAGCGGGAAATCAGCCACACACGTTACGGGCTGGTCACCCCTCCTTTATTCAAGGGCATGCCGTTGCTGCATTCGTTCTTCCGCGATACCGTGGTGCTGTACTGGCTTGCACCAGAGGCGAACGCAGTCGAGATGTTGCGGGATGTTGTTTCTGTCATGGAGCGAGCCCTGCCGGCTATCCGCAAGGCGAGGCGACGCCGCGTGTCGAAGGGCGGAGCGACGGTGACCTGGTTGCTGCACGGATTTGCATTCACAGTGGATGCGGAAGAAACCTGGCGCCTCCAGGGTGAGGCAGGAATGGCAAAACTGTTCGCGCTGACCGCCAAAACCAGCAAGGCTGGTGACGAAGACATCGTTTGCGTAATCGCCACGAAGGAATTCCTCGAGATGTGCAAGAGCGTGGAGAAT
This sequence comes from Sulfuricaulis sp., assembly GCA_036526015.1. Classification (GTDB taxonomy): domain Bacteria; phylum Pseudomonadota; class Gammaproteobacteria; order Acidiferrobacterales; family Sulfurifustaceae; genus Sulfuricaulis. Next base: position 4,995 of record DATCZH010000183.1, on the reverse strand, counting down.
TTACATGTTCCGGAAGAGCTAATGAAAGCAGGGCTTAAATACTAATCTCCTCTCCCACGATGGGAAGGAGATTTACTTCAGGAGCCTCTGGTCCATTAACAAATTCAAACTAAATCGCACGCCAAATCCCGTGGTATCTGTCGGAATATGTGCCAGGCCGCCCTTGTGATTCCCCGCCGACAAATCCACGTGCACCCAATCCGGGTCGTTTACTAAAAAGCTTTTCAGGAACGTTGCGGCGAGGATGTGGTCGGCATCATTCTCGAGCGTGCACTGCTTGATGTCAGCGACGTCACTCTTGAGCGCCTCTTCATAGTCCCTCGGCAGCGGGAAAGGCCACACACGTTCACCGGAGTCCTCGCCGGCTTTAATCAAAACAGGGACGAGTTTCTCGCGATTGGTGAACGTGCCGCTCATGCGAGTACTCAGTGCTCCGACGCACGCGCCGGTCAGTGTGGCGAAATCCATGATCAATTTCGGTTTTTCGCGCGAGGCGAAGTAAAGCGTGTCAGCCAAAACCATCCGGCCTTCGGCGTCGGTATGGGCAACTTCAATCGTCTTGCCATTGGCCGCCTTGACCACGTCGTTCTGCTTGTAGGCCTTCGGGCCGATGTGGTTCTGGGCCAGCGCCAGCCAGCCATCCACCGGAAAATCGGCTTTCAGTTCGGTCAATGCGAGCAAGGTGCCGAGGGCTACGGCGCTGCCTTCCATGTCCTCGTGCATGCCGTGCATGTATTTGGCCGGCTTAAGATTGGTGCCGCCGGTATCGAAGCAGATGCCCTTACCGACCAAGGCCAGCGATTTTCTTGTTGATTTCCTTTTTGGCGTGTAACGCAGGTGCAGGATACCGGCGTCCGGTTCCGGGCTGCCTTGGGCCACGGCGAGGAAAGCACCCGCGCCGCGTGTTTTAAGTTTATTAACATCGAGAAATTCTGTTTTCCATCCGTATTTGCGTGCGAGTTTCTCGATGCGCCGACGGTAAATCGCGGGCGTCAGTTCATTTGGCGGCAAGGCCGTGAGATAGCGCGCGAGGTTATTGCCTTTGGCTTCCGCGATGGTGCGAGCATAGCCATGAGGCGATGCGTAACCATGTATATGCACTTCACGCAGCTTGACCGGTTTTTCCGGCTTGCTTTTGTAATCCGGCAGGGAGAAATGTGCGGCCAAAATGGCGGCCAGCACGGCTTCGCAAGCGCACTCTGCGTCTCTCGCCTTAAGTCCAAAACACGCGATCAGTAACTGTCCGGGCTTTTGGAATTTATGTGCCGCCACCAGGCCGCGCGCCAGCGTCAGCAGATCAAAGGCCGAGCTCTGCGGGTCGACACCGCCCAGGCTGACGCGTGTTCCAGTTTTATTAGGAACTTCAGTAGCGAAGGGTTTGTCGCCGTCGAGTTTGTGGTTGGCGCGCCAGAGACGTTGAGAAATCTCCTTCCCGTATGGCAATGAATTCAAATCGGCATTCTTGGCCGGTACCAGAAAAATGGCGTTTGCGTGGATATCGAGCGTTTTGGCGGTCAAACGGCTGGTTTCTTGACTGATCTTCGGAATATCGGAATACATTTACGCCTCGAGTTAAAATATTTATCGGAATGCAGTGAATGCAGTCGAAAATGGGCCTAAAACGCTGTTTGCCTTGACCTGTATGGACAAAAAAACGATCATACCGCGCGCAAAAAGGAGATGATACGGTTGTACCGGCGGAACTGGATGATATCGGTTAACAGGCGGTACGATTTTCCCGTATCGGCCACCCGCTGCCTGAGGAGATTCATGAGGCCGGCTGACAACGGATGACGCTTAGTACGAACGGAAGTCCTGTTTTTGCCCGCTGCCGCTAGCCAGGCCGTAAGAACGCCGCCGGACACTGTCCCTGGCCCGAGAGTTGCCCCGTCCGGATTATCCGCGGGAGGCAGAGTTATTAACCCGGCACGATTGATGTTAAACGAAGGGTACGCCTGATCTAACAGTACCGCGTTCCGATAGATAGGCGTGCCGGGTTAATAACAAAATTCATCAAGATTTCTGATTATTGCGGCGGCATGATTTATATGGATGTGATACCGAGTGTCGATTATGCCCGGATGGCTCAAATAGTTTCATGCCGTCGCAATAATCTGAGGAGCGCGAGACCATGGCCGCTGTGATCCCGATACCCCCGCAAACCGACATCGACGCCTTGGAGACTCAGGAGTGGCTCGATGCGCTGTCGGCCGTCATCCAGCAGGAAGGCCCGGAGCGTGCGCATTACTTGATCGAAAAGCAGATCGAGCTCGCGCGCGCAGCGGGCATCAACGTGCCGTATGCGGCCAACACCGCCTACGTCAACACGATTCCGCCCGACCAGGAAGTTCGTTCGCCCGGCAACCACGCGCTCGAGGACCGCATCCGTTCGTATGTGCGCTGGAACGCCGTCGCGATGGTGCTCAAGGCCAACAAGGGCGATTCCAATCTCGGCGGACATATCGCGAGCTACGCTTCGGCCGCGACGCTTTACGACGTCGGTTTTAATCATTTCTGGCACGCCCCGTCCGACAAGCATGGCGGAGATCTGATCTACATGCAGGGCCACTCGGCGCCGGGTTTCTACGCGCGTGCTTTCATGCTCGGGCAGCTGACCGCCGAACAGATGGATCATTTCCGCCGCGAGGTCGACGGCAAGGGTCTGTCCTCCTACCCGCATCCTTGGCTCATGCCCGAGTTCTGGCAGTTCCCGACGGTGTCCATGGGTCTCGGACCGATCCAGGCGATCTTCCAGGCGCGCTTCATGAAATACCTGCACGCGCGCGGCATCGTCAACACCGAAGGGCGCAAGGTATGGTGCTTCCTCGGTGATGGTGAGATGGACGAGCCCGAGTCGCAGGGCGCCATCGGCATGGCCGGGCGCGAGAATCTAGACAACCTAATCTTCGTCGTGAATTGCAACCTGCAGCGGCTCGACGGTCCGGTGCGGGGCAACAGCAAGATCATCCAGGAACTCGAGGCCGGTTTCCGCGGCCACGGCTGGAACGTGATCAAGCTCATCTGGGGCAGCTACTGGGACCCGCTGCTGGCGCGCGACCGCATGGGGTTGCTGCGCAAGCGCATGGAAGAGTGCGTTGACGGCGATTATCAGACCTTCAAGTCGAAGGACGGCGCATTCGTGCGCGAATACTTCTTCGGCAAGTATCCGGAGCTGAAGGAGCTGGTGGCCTGCTGGTCGGACGACGACATCTGGCGGCTCAATCGCGGCGGTCACGATCCGCACAAGGTGTATGCTGCCTACACGGCGGCCGTGAACCACAAGGGCCAGCCGACCGTGATCCTCGCCAAGACCATCAAGGGTTATGGCATGGGCGAGGCTGGCGAGGCGCAGAACATCACCCATCAACAGAAAAAGATGGGCACGACTTCGTTACAGGCGTTCCGCAACCGCTTCAAGCTGCCGCTGACGGACGAGCAGCTCGAGAACCTGGAGTACATCAAGCCGGCCAAGGACTCGCCGGAGTATAAGTACATGCGCGAGCGGCGCGATACACTCGGCGGCGATATCCCGACGCGCCGCCGCAAGGCTGTGCCGCTCGAGGCGCCGCCGTTGTCGGCGTTCGAGAGCCTGCTCAAGGCCTCTGGCGAAGGCCGGGAATTCTCCACGACAATGGCCTTCGTGCGCCTGCTCGGGGTGATGCTGAAGGACAAGCACATCGGCAAGCACATCGTGCCCATCGTCGCCGACGAGGCGCGCACCTTTGGCATGGAGGGGCTGTTTCGCAGTCTCGGCATCTGGTCGCAGAAGGGTCAGTTGTACACCCCGCAGGACAAGGACCAACTCATGTTCTACAAGGAGGACGCGGGCGGCCAGATCTTGCAGGAAGGCATTAACGAGGCCGGTGCCGTGAGCTCCTGGATCGCGGCCGCGACCTCGTATTCGACCCACGGCGTGCAGATGATCCCATTCTTCATCTTCTACTCCATGTTCGGGTATCAGCGTACCGGAGATCTCTGGTGGGCTGCCGGTGATTCCCGCTCGCGCGGCTTTCTGCTCGGCGGCACCTCGGGCCGCACTACCTTGAACGGCGAGGGTCTGCAGCACGAGGACGGGCATTCACATATTTCGGTGGCCCAGATCCCGAACTGCATGCCCTACGATCCGACGTTCGGTTATGAGGTCGCCGTGATCATGCACGACGGGCTGCGCCGGATGGTCCAGGAGCAGGAGGATATCTATTACTACATCACCGTGATGAACGAGAACTACGAACATCCGGCGATGCCCGAGGGAGCCGAGAAGGGCATCCTCAAAGGCATGTACTGCTTCCGTCAGGGCGGCGATGGCAATGGACCGCGCGTGCAGCTGCTGGGATCGGGATCGATCCTGCGCGAGGTCATCGCCGCCGCCGATCTGCTCAAGAAAGACTGGGGTGTCACGGCCGATATCTGGAGCTGCCCGAGTTTCACGCTGCTCGCGCGCGACGGCAACGAGTGCGCACGTTGGAACCTGCTGCATACGACCAAGCCGCCGCGCATGTGCCACGTGGGCGAGTGCCTCAAGGACACCCAGGGTCCTGTGATCGCCTCGACCGACTATGTCCGTGCGTTCGCCGAGCAGATCCGGCCGTTCGTGCCGCGTCGTTACACGGTGCTCGGCACCGACGGATTCGGGCGTTCGGATACGCGCGAGAAGTTGCGCTATTTCTTCGAAGTTGACCGCCACTGGGTGACGCTTGCGAGCCTCGCCGCGTTGGCCGAGGACGGTGTTATCGAGCGCCAGAAGATAGCCGATGCGATCAAGAAATACGGAATCGATCCCGAGAAACCGAACCCGCTGACCGTCTGACAGCGTGAGTTGTTAACGATAAAAACAACAGATGCCCAAATTTCTGGAAGTCAAAATCCCCGACATTGGCGACTTCGATGAAGTCGCCGTCATCGAGGTCATGGTCAACCCTGGCGATACCATCAAGCCGGAAGACCCGCTCATCACGCTCGAGTCCGACAAGGCGACCATGGACGTGCCGTCCC
>DATCZH010000182.1:0-3511 GCA_036526015.1 Sulfuricaulis sp. | reverse complement strand
GTGCACATGTTTGGTGAAGACTCGGTGGAGCTAAAAACCATTCGCCAGGAACTGGGCGAAATCCCACTTGTGGGATTTTTTGCTAACGGGGAAATTTCTCATAACCGGCTGTATGGTTTTACCGGGGTGTTGACGCTGTTTTCCTAAGGTATCGGCCATGGACTTGGCACTTTTTCCATCCCTTCTGTTTTTCGACCCGGCGGCCGAAACAGGTAAAAAACCGGCACTCCAGAAACAACCTCTCATTTCCCCCAAGAAAGAGCGGCGCCTTTTTTGCGCGGTCTGCCGTCATCTCGTCACGCACCAGGATGAGCGCATTCCGGTGCAGGGTGGACATGAACACCATTTCACCAATCCCCACGGCATTACCTATCACATCGGCTGTTACCGCGAAGCGACAGGCTGTTCGGTCGTCGGTGAATCAACGGCGGAATTTACCTGGTTTCCGGGCTATGCCTGGCGCATTGCGCTGTGCGCGAATTGCCACACGCATCTTGGTTGGCACTTCCAGACGGCGGGAGAATATTTCCACGGCCTCATCGTGAACCGCCTGACTTCCATCGATCGAGTGTCTCACTGAGCGTCCTATGGCGACCTACGGCCGAACCTGTAGTTCCGGGCGATAGATTTCCAAATCCGGATGGAAGGCGAGCCAGGCAAAAGCGAAGTGCACTCCGGACCTCCAGCGGTGACAACTTTTGACCTTTCAGCGGTCCCTCCAAGGCTTGACCCAGCTGGTTCCAGCGTGTCCCCGTCTGAATGTCGGTGAACTCGCCGTTTTGCAAGTGAAAATCCAGAATCCGGGCTGCCATCCATCGATCAAAGGCAGTCGCCGCCGGGATCAGGCGCGAATCACGGATTTGCGACGCATCCAACACCGATAACGTATCGCGACGGTACAGGACGACTAGGGGAAGATCGGCGATATGGTCGTCCACTACTCCGTGCTCCCCTAACTGACTGAACGGGTAAAGACGGTGGCGGTTGGCATGGATTACACCCAGTACGCGTTCCATCGCCGGCAGGCGCGGATCTAACGGATCAGTGAAAAGAAACAGTCGGTCGCCAACACGGTCATAACCGCGGTAGGGATTGCTGCCGTAAGACCGGACTTAACCTGTATGGCGCGACAGGATTTCACCCACAGGATGAGCACGGCGGAATTCCCCATAAGATACGATCTGCGATGGCAATGGTGACAGGCTTGCCCCGGCGTAATGGCCGACAATCCCTTTGCCGGTAAATTGCTGCCGCCAGCTCTCCGTCTGGCGGTCGTACATCACGAGGTCGCTGCGGCGCAGCTTGCCGGTCGTGCCGAAGTCGAGCGTGCGCCCGGCGAACACGTCGTTGACGATCTCGTGATAGATGAGAATCTGCAGCGGGTAGGCCCGCGCGCGGTCGTGGCGCTGAGCACGATCACCGGCTCGCGCGGATCGAGCTCGCATCGGCCGTGCGCACGGAAACGAAGCGCGGCCGGTTGATCGCGGGGATGCCGTCCTTGGGTGGGCCGCCGGAGATTGTTTCTTCGAGGTTCACGGTGGCGCGCGTGAAATCCGTCTTCAGCTAGGCGCGATCGAGCGCCTCCTCCGCCTGGAGTGGGCGCAGAGTGTCTGCCATCCGAACTATCCAACCGCCGAGAGCAAGGCGATGCGCAGCAACCGGTAATACCAGACGCGTGAGCGCGCGGCGGTGCTGATGGCCGACCATAGTTGAGAATCCATACAGAATTGGGAAGGGAAAAACGGCAAAAGGTTCACGCGATGGCCTTTTACACGTGAATATCCGGGGAAATTCGAGATTTGGGGGGGGAACCGGGAATTATACAGTCGGCAGCGTCACGCCCACCAGGCGTTCGAGCAAAAATCCCACGCTGTAACCAAGGCCGGTAGCAATCAGCGCGATAACAAAAAACTCGAATCCCGACCGCCCCAGGGGCTGACCGGCCAGGCGGCCTTTGAACATGCCCACGCCGAAAAGAGCCACTCCGGTCAAAGCTACGGCAACCATTAACGCCCACTGTAACGGCAGAAAGGCGAAGGGCGCGAGTGGCAGCACGCCGCCGAGCATGAAGGAAAGCGCCATGACCAGCGCGCCCTTGACCGGATTGTTGACGTCGGCACTTCCGAGGCCGAGGACTTTTTCCTGAAACGTAGCCACGAATACCGATTTCTGCTCATGCATCAACTTCACAATGCGATAGCAGGCCTCACGCGCCAAACCCTCGCGGTGCAGGGCCTCGAGCAAGCCTTCCTGCGCCAGATAAGGTTCCTGCTCGACAAACTTCGCTTCCTTCTCCAACTCGTGGTCGAAAATTTCCTTCTCCGCCTTGGAGGAAAGATAGGCGCCGGCTGACATCGAGAACGCGCCGGCACAGACCGAAGCGGTGCCCGCCATGAGGATGACGAAGCGGCTCGAACCGGCCGCCTGCATGCCCGCTAGCAGCCCAACGGTACTGATCAGACCGTCTTGGACGCCGAAAACAAATTCCCGGATGCGGCCACGCGCCTCAATTTTCCTGCGCTTCTCCTCTACCGGATGCGCCATGATCAGTATTTATGCTCGGATCCGCCGGTGGGATTGCCGAGCTTCCAGTCAGCCGGGCACATGCGTCCGGTGCAAACCGCGCGCAACACGCGCAGCGTCTCCTCCACGCTGCGACCGACATTCATGTTGGAGGCAACACTGTACTGGATGGTACCTTTGGGATCGATAATGTACGTGGCGCGGATGGCAACCCCATCCCGGGGATGCAGCACCTGATAGGCGCGGGCGACTTTCTTGTCAGTGTCGCTCAGCAGCGGATAGGCAATGCCGCCTAATTCTTCGGCCCAGGAACGGTGGCTTTCGACGGGATCGACACTAACACCGTATATCAGCGCCTTCTCTTTGGAAAAATCTCCAGCCATTTGGCTGAACCCCGTGACTTCAGTGGGACAGACAAATGTGAAATCGGCGGGGTAGAAAAACAATACGAGCCAGTGTCCACGGGCATCGCGCAGGGAATAGTTCTTGATCTTACCCTGATAAACCCCTGGCAGAGTGAAATCGGGCGCGGCATCGGCAATGGTCAACATGCTTCAATCATGGTAAAAAAATCCCCGCGCCAGCACAAGGATCGAGAACAAGAATACCCGAATCGGTCGTAGCCGGTGACGGTGACACGCAGAATTCACAAGAGGTGTACCAGCTGTTGCCTAGAGCATCGCGATGAATGTCCGGCACTATTAACCGGCTTGTTGCATCTGACTTCAGGAGGATCGATCAGGGTTCTGCTTTCAACAATACCCTGACATCATGTTCGAGATCTTCGATCGTGACGCTGTTTTTCACCAATAACCTCAGCTTTCCCTTCCTGTCTTTCACCAGAATACCGGTTGAGTGATCCACCAGTATCTGCCCTGGCTTGCTTTGGGGATTCTTGCCGTAGGCCACCTTGTATTCGCTCGCGACAGCGGCGATATCCTTGTCGCTGCCGGTGAGACCGATGAAGGAAGGATTGAACGATGGGACG
>DATCZH010000181.1:0-5879 GCA_036526015.1 Sulfuricaulis sp. | reverse complement strand
GAAGGCCCCGAATATGTCTTCGCGCGCTTGCGTGACCCCGATATCAATCGGTATCACACCGCTGTTCATTAGCTGCGCCGCCACGGCATCCGATGACACGGCCTCGAGATGGCCCCGCACCGCCTCGCCGCGCTGATTGCGCCCCTTGTACTGAAATAACGGCATATATGTAGACCTACTGTGTTCGTTCTGACATAAGAGTGGCAGCCCTACTTCGTTTGACCTGAGAGTTAGAGCAGTAGCATTACCTTATTTGTCTCGGCACAAAACTACTCCTCCAACGAATAGGTCGCGCGTACCACCTGGTCCATGGTGGTCAGGCCTTGTGCGGCGAGGATGATGGCGCTGCGACGCAAAGTCTGGAATCCCGGCTGTTGTCTTGCCGCTGCTTCGAATCTCCCGGTATCTTTCGAATGCAAGGCCTCTACCAGTGAATTGTCAATTTCCAAATATTCGAACACACCGATCCGGCCCGAGTAGCCGGTCCCATTGCAGTGGCTGCATCCACGCCCGCGTTTAAATTTAAGCTGGTCCGCCTTGTCCCCGGCTTCAGCGCGTACGATTGCCAATTGTGCCGCTGGGAGGTCGTAAGATTCCGCGCAAGATTCGCAGATGCGCCGCACCAAACGCTGCGAAATGATTCCGCGCAGTGAAGCTGCCACCATGAATGGCTCGACGCCCATGTCGGTCAGGCGCAGCGCGGTGGAAACGGCGTCGTTGGTATGCAGGGTGGAAAGCACGAGGTGGCCAGTCATGGCAGCACGCAGGCCGATTTCCGCGGTTTCCTGGTCGCGCATTTCACCCACCAGAATGATGTCCGGGTCCTGACGTAACATGGACCGAAGCACACGCGCGAAAGTGAGTTCGATACGCGTATTGACCTGGACCTGATTGATACCGGCCAGCCGGTATTCCACCGGATCCTCGACGGTCAGAATCTTGTGCTCAGGTTTATTCAGTTCCTTGAGTGCCGCATAAAGTGTCGTGGTTTTGCCGCTACCCGTTGGGCCGGTCACCAGGACCATGCCGTTGGGATTGTGAATCAAGTGACGGAAACGCTCGAGAAGATTCTTCGGCATACCAACCTGCTCCAGGCTAAGCACGCCACTGAAAGGATTCAACAATCGCAACACGACGGATTCGCCATACTGAACCGGCATGGTTGATATACGGACGTCCACGCTCTTGTCACGGATGCGCACGTTGCTGCGCCCGTCCTGAGGAAGACGTTTCTCCGAGATATCGAGGTTTGCCATCAACTTCACACGGGACACCAGCGCACTGGCAATGCGCCGGTCGGCGATCGTCTGCACACGCAGCACCCCATCGAGACGAAAACGGATTCGCAATTCCTTTTCATCCGGTTCGATATGAATATCCGAAGCATTGATCTGGATGGCATCCTCAAACATGCTTTGCAGCAGCTTGACGACCGGCGCATCAGTGAGGCCTTCGGTTTCCGCCAGGGCGATCAAGTCGACACCGCCATGCGCCGCCAGTTCCTGCTGGAGCTCCTGCGCCAGATCGCTGATCTCTTCAGTCCGGCGGTAGACCCGATCGATCGTCTTTAACAGCTCGGATTCCTTGACGACGGCAAAGCGCAGACTGCGGCGCAGTACGCGCGATAATTCATCGTAGGCAAAGATGTCGGTAGGGTCGGCCATGCCCACCAACAGACTTTCGCGGCTGTCTTCCAGCGCGATGGCGCGAAAGCGGCGGGCGTGTGTTTCAGGAATCAGGCGAACGACTTCAGGCTTGTAGTGATAGCGTCGCAGATCAATATAAGGAATATTGAGTTGTTGCGACAAGAAGGTGAGGAGTTGGTCTTCAGAAATGAACCCGTTCTCCACCAGCACTCGGCCCAGTTTGCGTCCACTTTTTTTCTGGTCCGCGAGCGCAGTATTGAGTTGCTCCTGAGAAATGATCTTGTTCGCAATCAGCAAATCGCCGATACGAATCTTCTTAGGCTTCATTTCGGTAATCGTTGCCATCGCGCATCCCTCTCAAGCCGCTGCCGGATCATGATTCGGAAACAGCGGCCTAATGTCCTGAAAATACTGAACTTACAACCAATATAGACCATGCAAATCGGTATCACCGATCCACAATAGTGTGGCGTAGGTACTGGTCCCACCAATACCCAGCAAATGGTCAAACGCCTGCTAGTCCTTGCAAATACCGCGCCAGCTTCCAGACTGTGCCAGCCGATATCTGATTAGAATCCTCGAAGGAAATAGCTCGATTTTGTTCGCGTTTCCAGTTCCAGGGCCATTTTTTCAACAGCCATCGCTTCCTCCACCCTGCCGGCCTCACGCCGCAGTTTTCCGGTGAGAGAATAAAATGGGATCAGCTCCGGGATGGGGTGATAGTAGAACTCCGCCCCTTCATCCATAATCCGGAGCGCTTCCTCCTTATTTCCTTGCTGTAGCAGCTGACCGGCATAATCCATCCGGCCTTGAAACAGAAGGGGGTTAAGCGCCAGAGCTTGTCGAAAAGATTCCGAAGCAAGCTGGTATCCCGCATCGCCAACCAAATCAGAATTTTGCTGGTAAAGCCTGCCACGGATTATAAACGTCAATGCACGCAGGGAATTGGCGGACTGTGCTTCATCCAGAAATTGAAGCGCCTGCTCGTACAAGGCTTTTTTTCCCAACCGATCTTCATCGGGAAGAATAGAAATCGCGTGTCGGTACAGATCGGCGTGAGCAATCAGACTACGATCGTCTGAGGGGGTCAGACGATGCGCACTGGCAAGACTGATATCTGACTCTTGCAGTTTTCCGACCCGGGCCTGCGACAATCCTTTATCGTAATAAGAATTCGCCATTCCCAGTGCTACAAAGTAAAAAATTGGCATGAGCATCAGTAGAATTATTACAGTGGAGTACGCCTGTTTACCCACTACCCTGGAAGGACGGAGATGAAACGATGATAACTTCAATCCTCTCGCAACCAGATCGTGAAATCGCCCCAGCACAAGGCCCGAAACCATCATGATAGACAGAATATAAAGATTGAAATCCACGACACTGTGGCTGGCCACTGCCATCAATCCGCAAAAAAGACCCGAAACTTCCAAGCGTGTGTTCTTGTCGGCCTTACGCAATACTCGCCACATTAGCCACAAACAGGATCCCAATACCGATATCAACAGGAGCAGGCCCGGCAGACCAGTTTCGATCCAGATTTGAAGGTAATCATTATGCGCAAAAAAACCACCGCTTCGGTCCAACGGGTTGCGGAAAGCCGGATAGGCAAGATAAAACAGCCCCAAACCGATGCCATGCCATGGCGCGGATTGCAGCAGATTCCAGGAAGACTCCCAGATCATCATGCGCGGCGCGTCTTGCATCAATTGGGGAAGACGTTGGCTCAGTTCTCCGCCGCCGAGAGAAATTTTTGTAGATAAAAACGCGATGAGCGTCAACGCCAGAAGCAGTGCATTGGCGCGCCAAGGCACGTGACGGAATGTAAATGCAATCAATAATCCCAGGCTCAAACCAAGACTCAGTGTGGCGCCCCGGCTGGCAGTCATGAATATGGAAAAAAACAAAACATACAAAATAACGCTTAACAAAATGACATGCTGTCGGGATAAGCCTTTGCCGCTCATCACCATCAACAAATACGCCGAAGCTGGCACGGCCACGAGATTGAGAAATGCGGCTAGCGTATTACGCGTCTCAAAAACAGAACGGGCGTTTTGTTCCAGCACAAGCACTTGATAGATTCCCATCAGTCCCATCACCACGCCCAGAATCAGTAAAATGGCAGCAGCATGTGACCATAAAGCATCGCGATCCGGCGTCAGGGTATAGAGCCAGAACACAAGGGCCAGGCTCCCGACCCACCAGAAATTGACTACGCTTATGCTGGGCGCCAAACTCCCCGTAAGAGACAATGCAAGCCATAGCCAAAATAGAGTCAGGCTGATGGCCAAGGGGGTTTTGGAAATGCGCAATCCCGGGTCATGAGAACACAGGAAGACCCATCCCAGCCACAGCATCAGCACCACTTGAGTCATGGCAAAGAATTCTATTTGTGGGCCCTTGAACAGCAGCGCCGGCATGAGCGCGCAGATGAAAAACAAGGTGCTGACATGTACGGCGGGCAAATGAGCTATTGTTCTTCTGCTCGGCATGTGCACGTTCCTCCCTAAACAACGTTGCCGGGGCTGCGGACTCCTTCCCCTTCTTATATACAATCCGTGGTGAAACACCAGGCAAAACACATAGATAAGAGAGAGCAACCCGAATGCTGCATGTCGTGCTTTATCAACCCGAGATTCCGCCGAACACCGGGAACATCATGCGTCTGTGCGCAAACACCGGTGCGCATTTGCATCTGATCGAGCCATTGGGCTTCAGACTGGAAGACAGGGAGTTGCGCCGCGCCGGGCTGGACTATCGCGAGTGGGCGAAGGTGCGAGCTCATTCAAACCTAGAGTCTTTTCTGGAGCAAATTAAACCACTGCGCCTGCTGGCCTTCTCCACTCGTGCACAGCGGCTGTATACGGAGGTGGATTACCAGGAGAATGACGCCCTGTTGTTTGGCCCGGAAACACGTGGATTGCCCCAGGCCCTGCTGGATTCCCTCCCGGAGCGGCACAAATTGCGATTACCCCTTTTGCCCGATAACCGTAGCCTCAATCTCTCGAATGCGGTGGCCGTGGCAGTTTATGAAGCTTGGCGCAAACTGGGATTCAGCGGCGGGAAATAGTTTTTATGTCAGGACGAACGAGCGAAACAAGTAAAGCTACTGATATGCCCAGTCGAACACGGAGGGCACATTTACTCCTGTTTTGGCTCGCGACTGAGCAACGCCTCCACGGCCGCCTGCGGCGAAAGGTGTTCGTAGAGGACGCGATAGACCTGCGTTGTGATCGGCATATCAACTTGTAATTTCCTGGCAAGCTGGAACAGCTCGCGCGCGGTGGCCACACCTTCGGCCTCCTGTCCGAGCACGGCGAGTATGTCAGGCAATTTATTTCCCTGCCCGAGAGCTAGGCCGACGCGTCGGTTCCGCGAAGCATCATCGGTACATGTCAGTATTAGATCGCCGGCACCAGTCAGTCCCATGAAGGTTTCCTTCAGTCCGCCCATGGCGACGCCAAGCCGCGTGAGCTCGGCCAGTCCCCGGGTAATGAGCGCCGCCCGGGCATTGGATCCGAATCCGAGCCCGTCGCTGATGCCTGCGGCGATGGCCATGACATTCTTGATGGCACCTCCCAGCTGGACCCCGGCGACATCCTTGCTGGTATATACCCGCACACGCTCATTCCTTATCCACGTGGCGACCTCTTCCGCCACGGCTTCGTGCTCAGAGGCCACGGTCAGCGCCGAAGGCAAGTCCAGCGCCACTTCGCGCGCGAACGTTGGCCCCGACACCACGGCCAGCGAATACCGGTTACCCAATACTTCTGATGCCACTTGGCTTAAAAGCTTTCCGCTGCCGGGTTCCAATCCTTTGGTCGCCCAGGCCAAAACGCTCTTCTCGGAAATCAGTGGCTGTAAAGACGTAACGGTAGCTCGAAAAGCATGGCTGGGAACGGCCAGCAGGAAACGCGAGGATGATCGGGCCGCCTCATCCAGCGAGTTCGCGATTCGCAATTTTGCGGGAAAGGGGAAATCCGGAAGATAGGTCTTGTTCTGTCGCTCCTTTTCCAGGCGCGATTGAACAGAAGGGTCATTACCCCATAATAAAGCGGTGTGATTATTGCGCGCGAGCAACAGGGCCAGTGCCGTCCCCCAGGATCCAGCGCCCAAGACAACCACGCTTTTATCTTCTCCAGATAACATCCTTTTATCATCTCCATTTGAGTAATCTGAAAAAAGCGGATATAGCCGCTGGAGAAAATAATCACTGCCTTCGTCGTATTC
>DATCZH010000180.1:0-5093 GCA_036526015.1 Sulfuricaulis sp. | reverse complement strand
GGGGCTACCTGATACTTATCGCCACCTTAATCCAAGCACTCATCGCCAGTGTGGTACTGATCCTGCTGCCGTTGTTGTTATCTCGGCGCCTACTCCATAATAAAAAAGAGAATATTAGCCGTAGCCGGATAAGCGGGTACTTTCTTGCACTGGGACTCGCATTTTTATTTGTCGAGATCGCTTTCATCCAGAAATTCATTCTATTTCTACACCATCCTCTCTATGCCACAGCCATGGTTCTTGCCAGTTTTCTCCTCTTCGCGGGGATCGGCAGCGCCTGGTCGCAGCGTTATGCCAATCCGCCGTCAGATAAAATCGGTGTAAAACGGGCTGTCACAGGAATAATATCGGTAGGGATGCTTTATCTTCTGGCGCTCGGGCCATTATTTTCCATGTTGAACTGGTTGCCGATATTCGTGAAGGTGGCAATTTCAGTTCTTCTTATTGCTCCTCTGGCCTTTTGTATGGGTATGCCATTTCCATTGGGAATGGCACGATTGGGCAAGGCCGCGCCTGCTTATATTCCCTGGATGTGGGGAGTGAATGGTTGTGCCTCGGTCTTAAGTGCGGTGATGGCGACAATTCTTGCGATCCATTTTGGATTTACGGTGGTGGTGATATTAGCGTTGATGTTATATGGGGTGGCGATGTTGGTATTTAATGGAGGGTGGGGTAAGGAGTAGTCCATAGACTTTGCACTTTTCCTGAAATAATTAAATTAACAAGGACGGAGGAATGAAAGCTTGACCACACCCTATCATCCCCCGGCATCCCTCGCCGCCCAGGCGCCGCGCCATTTCGAGAAGCAGGACTATTGACCTGATTTTTTTTGTGGCATTAGCCGCTCGCGCGCATCCCTCTTGGACTCGCAGGCAAGGGGCGTACCATAGAGGCCAAGGAATAAATGCTCTAGGAGGTGCGCGATGAGTCATCCGTTCGACGTGTTGCCAAGCATTCCACTGAAACCCGGCTCGTCGTTCGGTCCCGAGACCAAACCGCTTGCGCACGCTCACCGCGACAGTCCTGCCGTCACGGTCATGACCGATTTCAGATCGGTGACGCCAGTAACTATCGACGCCGAGACTTCAATCGACCGCGCGCTCAAGAAGATGAAAACCGCGGGCGTACGGCTGCTGTTCGTGATCAACGACGCTTACGAAATCATCGGGCTCATCACCGCCAATGACATCCTCGGCGAGCGGCCAATTAAAATCACGCAGCAAACACGCATGCCGCATTCCGCCATCACGGTGTCCGCCATTATGACGCCGCAACGCGTAATCCAGGCGCTGGATGCCGCCAGCGTGCAAATGGCAAAGGTTGGCGATATCGTCGCAACCCTGCATGCACTCGAACGCCAGCATGCGCTGGTGGTGAAAATCGACGAGAAAACGCGGGCGCAAACGGTGATCGGTATGTTTTCGACCAGCCAGATTAGCAAGTTGCTCGGCTACGACGTAATGCAAGGCACTCCGCCCGCCCACTCACTCGCGGAAATCGTAGAGAAGATCAGTTAAATAATAATCGAGGGCAGAGGGATTCTAAGCTTATTCACACTCGGTTATCTGCTGTCATCCTGAAGAGCATCACAAGGAGTAAGGTATTGTAAAGATCTAAAGGTCATATCATTTCTTATAAGAAGACTTGAGGGGATAAACCATGATGATCGCCCGTTGGAGCATTGATGCGAAGTTCGGATATAAACAGAATGTGATTGATCTGATGCAACGTTGGTTGCGGGATATTGCCCCGCAAATTGGGTTGGGTACCGACAAGACGCGGTTACTGACCGGCTCGATCGGCGCGCTGGAGGCCACCATTCAGTCTGAACATATTGTTAAGGACCTCGGCGAGCTTAACCAGGCTTGGGATAAGCTGGCGACGATCGCCGCGCATAAGCAATGGAGCAAAGATCTCGAGCCTCATGTGGTTTCCGGGACAAGCCGCTGGGAAATCTACCGCGTCTTGTAATGGCGCGATCTGAAATAACCATGGTCGGAGTGATTTTGAATGCAATAGTAAAGCAATAAGGTCAGACAATTGGCCCGTTAGCCCTGCGTTAGCCAGAATGAACCGGCGTTAGGAGCCAGGTACCATGAAACGATCTGCTGGTTTGGTCTTATTGCTTTTCACCGTGACCGGCGTCTCTCTGGCGCATGAATCTCAGGCGCCATCCACCATTGAACATTTCCCGCTGGATCGGGTCAGCCATCATATCCACGTCGTGCATGGAAATCTGGCACATCCCAATCCCGAGAACCGCGGGTTTATGAATAACCCGGCCGCCATCCTGACGCGGAATGGCGTCATCATTGTGGATCCGGGCAGCAGCGCCGAGATAGGGAAAGAGCTGCTTAAGAAGGTGCGCAAAGTTTCGGACAAACCCGTCATTGCCATTTTTAACACTCATGTACACGGTGACCATTGGCTTGGTAATCATGGCATCCGCGAACTCTATCCCGATGTTCCGATCTATGCTCACGAGACCATGATTGACCGAGTCAACGCCGGCGAGGGTAATGACTGGATTAGGATATTCACGAGCATGACCAAGGGTGCGATAGACGGCACCAAGGTAGTCGGCCCCCATATTGGTCTCAAAGGCGGGGAAACATTGAACATCGATGGTGTAACGCTGCGCATCCACCATGCGGGCCACGCGCACACCAATCATGACCTGATGATCGAGGTGGTCGATGACAATGGACTGTTTTTTGGCGACGTGGTGGTCGCCACACATGTTCCCCATTCGGACGTGCCACAGGATGCCAATTTCAAGAGATCGATCGCGGCCATCGAGACGATGCTGAAGGGGCCGGCCACGCTTTTTATTCCAGGCCACGGCCGTAGCGGTGGTCGGGATGTGCCCGAGGCCACATTACGTTTCCTGCAGAAGCTCACCGCTTCGGTGACAAAGTATTTCAAACAGGGCCTCGCTGACTACGAGATGAAGGACAAAATCGTCGAGGAGATGGCGGATTATCGCGACTGGTACAATTTCAACGAAATGGGGCGGGTCATCAGCTTCATTTACGCGGAAGTTGAACGGGATAACTTCTAGTTTTTGATCTAATCGGCCAGTGAAAAGGGGTCGGAGTGATTTTTGATTAATCACTCCGACCCCTTTAATTTACGTCGCGCTTGGGCTCTGTGCGAACAATTGGGGTTAGACCACAGTTTTCGTTAATATTAGCCGGAACGATGATCTGACCCGCACTTACGGAGGGAATCACCAGATGCCTGTTCTCAGCCGCCGGACCAGCGAGCTCGGTACCGAAAACGCCTTCGTGGTTCTGGCGGAAGTCAGCCATCTCCAACGACAAGGCAAGGACATCATTTCGTTCTGTATCGGCCAGCCCGACTTTCCCACTCCTGTGAATATTCAGGAAGCGGCGATCAAGGCGATTCGCGACAACAAACACGGTTACACTCCCTCTGCCGGCATTCTCGAGCTGCGCGAAGCAGTGGCCCGGGACATCGGACAGCGACGTGGCATTCCCGTCAGTCCGGACGATGTGGTGGTGGGCGCAGGAGCGAAACCATTCATCGCCTATAGTATTCTTTCTGTTACGGATCACGGCGCGGGCGATGAGGTAATCTACCCAATTCCCGGATTTCCGATCTATGAGTCGCAGATTCGCGCCTTGGGCGCGGTGCCGGTACCGATCCCGTTGCACGAGGCGCGTGGTTTTAATTTCGAACCGCGCGAACTGGAATCCCGGATCACGCCGAAAACCCGGCTGCTGATTCTCAATTCACCGCACAATCCCACCGGCGGAATCATCCCGCGACCGGCCATGGAGGCCATCGCGGATATTCTGCGCCGACATCCACAGGTGTGGATTTTCGCTGACGAGATTTATTCCCGCCTGGTGTACGAGGGGCAGTTCGTCTCGATCGCGCAATTTCCTGGGATGCCAGAGCGCACTATCATCTGTGACGGTGCATCAAAAACCTGGGCCATGACCGGCTGGCGTCTGGGCTACGCGGTAAACAAGACGTTAGCGCCCGCCTTCGCCCGTTGGGTTACCAACACCGAGTCCTGCGCCTCGCACATCAGCCAGTGGGCTGCGGTCGAAGCCATCAGTGGCCCACAAGACGCCGCCAAACAGATGCGTGATCATTTTAGGGAGCGCCGCGATGTGATCGTCAAATTGCTCAACCAGGTGCCGGGAGTAAGTTGCCAGAATCCGGGCGGCGCGTTTTACGTGTGGCCGAACGTGACCGAGGCCTGTGCCCTGATCGGCGCCAAGGATTCTGAGGAATTCCGCTCGCGCCTGCTGAACGAAGCCGGTGTCGCGGTCCTGGCTGACATTCATTTCGGTTCGCGCGTGCCGAACGAAGGCCAGCACATTCGATTCAGTTACGCCGCTTCCCGGCAAGCTATTGAGCAAGGTGTCGCGCGCCTGGCAGATTTCATTCGTGCCAATACCCGGATAAGGGAAAAAGTCGTTGAATAATAATATCCCCAGCGTCCATCGCCGCCCCGTGGCGGAATAACAGGAGGCAGAACTCGGTTAATTGTTAAATGAACTCGAAAGCGCAGATTGTGTCTTATTGTTATTCTTTAATTATTACAACAATATTCGCAGGCAATGATGAATAAGATTATCAAAGAGATAAAACTCAAGGCCAAAGACATTCCCTGTACCGGATGCGCCGAGGACATGGAGATAATACTCCGTAATCAAGAAGGGATCCTGGAGGCCAAGGTCGATTACGGCGAAGAGATCATTCATATCAAATATGACCCCGAAGTGATAGAGCGCACAGAAGTAATACACTCCGCAAGGAGAATCGGGAATATCAGCAAGATCATTTCTGAGCAATAACTTTTCTCAAACCTTAGAGTAGGGTGAGTTATATATTTCAAGTACTCCGATCCCCTCATACACGTACCCGCTTTGCACTGTAAGCCACGAACGGCACAGCCGACTATGCTATGCCTGCTCCCGGAATGAGCGGGCAACGGAAATTAGTCTAGCTAAAGTTTTTAAAGCAGGAGCTATTGAATGAACAAATCCCATGGAAAGCTTGCCATTCTCCCGGCGATGGTTGTCGCGATGAACCTTCTTATCACGCCTGTTGTGTAC
>DATCZH010000179.1:0-2673 GCA_036526015.1 Sulfuricaulis sp. | reverse complement strand
TCCGCCGGTTGTACCGCCGGCATCAGGACTTCCAAAGCGCCGGCGCGATTCATTTCCTCGCGCACGATATGTTCCACTTTTCGCAGCACCCGCAGACCGAGCGGCAACCAGGTGTAGATGCCGGCGGCGAGTTTGCGGATCATGCCCGCGCGCAGCATCAGCTGGTGGCTGAGGGTCTCGGCCTCGGCCGGGGTTTCGCGAACGGTGGACAGCAGAAAACGGGAAACGCGCATGAATGAGGTTATTCTCGTTGATCGAAACGGGAGTGGAGTATAAGTCAGGAGCGCGGCGCGCCAAAGCGCCGCACGTCCTACGGCAAATCAGACTTATTTGATATTTAGCGCCTCTTTCACTATTCCGTCGAGCAGCTTTTCCACATCCTCGAGCGATTTTTTGGAAGCCGCCGAACCTGCCGGGATCGGCCGGCGGTAGCCGACGTACACTGTCTTTGGGTCGTTATGCAGGGTGTAGTAAACAATGATATAGGGACAGAAGACGATGTTGGTAGGATCGGCCTCCATGGTATGTCGCGAAACCACCGCCGAGCAAAATTGCATTGAGCCGGCATTGCCGTAGATCGGTTTGGTGGTGCCGAGGTCCTTGCCGGTACGGTCGAGCATAGCGCCGATATGCGCGGTGTGGTCAATTACCAGCCCGCGGTTGGTGATGGCAATCTCTATGTCTGTCTTGACGTCTTCGTAAGTGCCCGGCTTGCTGTAGAGTTTGAGGTGGTCCGGTCCGGCGGCGAAAGATGGCATGAGCCCGCTGGCGACCAAAGTAAATGAAAAAATTATTGAAATAATACGAGTCATGAGTCCTCCAGGATAGGTAGATTCTGGCTGCTGAAGTATATCGCACATAGCAAATTCCTCCCCGTGCGACATAGCGGGGAGGACGAAAGTGAGTAGTTAACGCATCAGGATTTGTTCCGCCTCAGTAACGGCGCCCGCCGCCCATTCCCGGTCCCATGCCGCCACCGCCGGGTCCCATGCCGCGTCCACGCGGTGGCGGTTCATCCGGAAGGGCCACCCCTTTTTCTTTGGCGCGGAGCTGCATCTTCCCATGATGTTCCTTGCGAATCTGCTCGCGCTCCTGTTCGGTTTTCGCAGCGTGCATCCGGTCGCGATACTCGTTGCGCTCCTGCTGGGTCATGAGTTGAGAGCCGTATATCGGGACCGGATCTTCGGCATATGCCACGATTCCCCATGCCGGCAACATGGCTGCCACGACGGTGGCGTAAAGCAATGTTCGTTTCATGACATTTCTCCTTTTTTCAACGGAAGGGCATCCCTGATTCTTATTAAACGATGACACCCGCGTGTGGCGATCGCCTTGATGGCCATCAAATAACGCGTAAGTTTGAATATACCTCTTATGTAGTTCGCGAATCGGAGCGCGGTGTACGAAGCCGTGCACAGTATGAGGTGCTGTACGCCGGTTGGATCGTCAGCTTGGACTTGGGTGCAGGCTAGTTATTTTCCGCCGCCCAGAGTTGGGCCGCCCCACGCACACCGGAACTGTCGCCATGCGAATTAGGCAGAATCCGTGTGCGCAACTCGTCGTTGAAGACATGGCGCCTGACATATTCTGGGCCCTCGCTGTAGAGACGCTGGATATTCGACATCCCGCCGCCGAGCACGACGACATCCGGATCAAGGATGTTGATGACGACCGACAAGGCTTTGCCGAAACGATACAGATAACGCCGCAAAGCGGCATCCGCCCGGGAATCGCCCTGTTCGGCCAGCATCACGATATTTTTCGCCGCAAGCGCGGCATCGCCGCCGTGTCGCACCCAGTCTTGAACCAGCCCAGGGCCTGACAGGAAGGTCTCCACGCAGCCACGCTTGCCGCAGTAACATGGCGGGCCGTCGGCTTCGAGGATATTGTGCCCCCATTCCCCCGCGATATGCTGTGGGCCTTCGTGCAGCTTACCGTTAATGACGATCCCTCCACCCACGCCGGTTCCCAGGATGACACCGAACACGATGCCAGCGCCCTGGCCGGCGCCGTCAATGGCTTCGGACAGGGCGAAGCAATTGGCATCGTTGGCGATACGAATAGGGCGATCCAGAATTTGTTCAAGGTCCTGCTGGATTGGTTTGCCATTGAGGCAAATTGTATTGGAATTCTTGAGAGTATCGGTGCGTGTGGAGATGGCCCCCGGGGTACCGACACCCACGCGACAGGTCTGACCAGTTTTCTTCTCCAGATCGCGCACCAGCGTATAGATACTTTGCAGGATGGCATCGTATCCGTCAGCCTGCGGTGTCGTCAGGCGCTTGCGCAGAATGATCTTTTCGGCTTCGTCCATGACGATGCCTTCGGTTTTGGTGCCACCCAGGTCGATGCCGATCCGAAGCATGAGAATTATTCCAGTGCGTGTCGTGGCGCGGGATGTTCGGTGAAGGAAACTGAAAGATACGCCAGCATGGCCATGCCAAGCGAGAGGAGATAGGCTATCGGCAGATCGAGCACGTAATGGCTCACCACCCATGTCATCACACCTGCGGTTAATGCCGCGTACGCCGCGCGCACATGACCCCGGCGCGTGAACAACCCAAAAACCACAACGGTGAAAACGCCACTGCTGCCGAAGGCCGAGGCCTGCTCCACCAATTCGTACACACCGCCGGCGTGACGCGCCAGCAAGTAAGCGAGCAAACCACCGGC
>DATCZH010000178.1:0-2376 GCA_036526015.1 Sulfuricaulis sp. | reverse complement strand
CTTGCCCTCGATAATCCCATTGGTGCGGTGCGCAACCTCATTGCGCGCGAACAATATATCGTCAACCAGGAATCGATTACGGAAAATCAGCAACAACTGTGGAAGATCCTGGTCTCCATGCCACGCGCGCGTCTCGCCACTGAGTTAAACATGGCTCGCGACCCGGTGCTCTCCGGTTGGGTCGAGCTGGCCCTGATCGCAGTGGAAAACGCCGGCAAACCCACGCGCCTCAACGCCGCCGTCGAGCAATGGAAAAAAACTCACCCGGGTCACCCCGCGGGAGTGACGGTGCTGGGTGCCCTAATCAGCCAGGCACCGGGAATGATCGGCCGCATTGACCGCATTGCGTTGTTGCTACCGCTGACTTCCGGATATGCCATTGCGGCACAAGCAGTGCGTGACGGTTTTCTTGCCATGGAAGCCGCCAATTCTGATCCGGACAAACCCGTGGTAAAAATTTACGACACCGGTCCTGATCCAGCGAAGGCTCCAGACATTTATGAACAGGCTGTCAACGATGGCGCTCAATTCATCGTCGGCCCTCTCGGACGTGAGGCTTCGGAAGCCATTTTGCGACGAGCCAGCATCAGAGCACCCACCCTGATGCTGAACCAGACCGATGACGAACCGGGCTCGACATCGAAGTACCTGTTTCAGTTTGGTTTGCCGCCAGAGCAGGAAGCACGACAAGTCGCCGAACGTGCCTATCTCGATGGGCACCGCCAAGCGGCCGTGCTTTACCCAAAAACGCCGTGGGGCGAGCGTATGGTGACGGCTTGGTCAAGACACTGGCAACGCCTCGGTGGCGTCGTGATGACCAGCCAGCCCTACGGTGAGGAAGATGTCGACTTCTCTGAGCCAATCAAGAACCTGCTGAACATAAATCAGAGCGAAGCACGTCGAGAATTGATCGAAAAAACGATCAGACAGAAAATCCGTTTCGATGCGCGGGCACGTCAGGACATAGATTTTATTTTTCTAGCTGCCGATGCCAAGCATGGACGCCTGATCAAGCCACAACTCAATTTCTATCACGCAGCGCGTGTGCCAGTGTACTCGACGTCGCACATTTTCACGGGATCGGGCGACGCCATACGCGACATCGACCTCGACGGCATTCAATTCGGTGATATGCCCTGGATGCTCGTGGGTGATGGAAAAATACTGGAATTGCGCCAGACCCTGCAGCGCGACTGGCCGTATGTCCATACCGATCTTGACCGCCTGTACGCGCTGGGGGTGGACAGCTATGCCGTGATTCCGCACTTGAATCGCATCGGCATGGATACGGGCGCCCGCTTCAGCGGGGTCACCAGCGGCCTTTCCGTTGACCACAGCGGCCGCCTCCAGCGACAACTCCTGTGGGCGCGATTCAGCCGGGGCGTGCCACGGTTAGTCGATACTTTTCTCAAACATCAGGATCAGTTCAAGATCCAAGAACTTAATGAGACGAATGGGCGCCAAGCACGCGAGTAGGGCTCCGTGATCTGATGGCAGGACGAACGATCGCAGCGAATAGGGCTTCCTTAAGTGACCCACAATACCCGGACAAATCTCACCCGTGGTCGTGACGCCGAAGAGCGCGCCTGCCAACACCTCAAACAGCAGGGAATGGTGCTCGCGGAGCGTAATTACCGCAGTCCATTCGGGGAAATCGACCTTATCATGCAGGACCGCGCCACCCTGGTTTTCGTCGAGGTCCGTTACCGCACACGCGGAGATTTCGGCTCTGCCGCGGAAACCGTGGATGCACGCAAACAGGGACGGCTGCGGGCCACGGCCGAACATTATCTGCAAAACACGCCACGGGCCTCCAAGAAAGCGTGCCGATTTGATATTGTAGCGATCACCGGTGACAACGATAACGCTGATTTTCGCTGGTTACGCAACGTTTTCTGACTTAGGGCGACCATGGCCAAAAGCAATTTGCAAACACTGCCGGATTCCACCGCACTCATCACGCGCGTGAAGAACAATTTCCAGGAAAGCATCCTGACCACGCAGAATTGCATGGAAGACCTGGCGCCGATCATTGCCCATGCGGCCTCGCACATGATTCAGGCATTGCTGACTGACCGGAAAATTCTAGTCTGCGGCAATGGCGGCTCCGCGGCAGATGCGCAACACTTTTCCGCTGAACTGCTTAACCGGTTCGAACGCGAACGCCCGGGACTTCCGGCCATTGCGCTCACCACCGACACGTCGACCATCACCGCCATTGCCAATGACTACCATTTCGACGATATCTTCTCGAAGCAAGTGCGCGCGCTGGGCCAGGCGGGTGACGTACTGCTCGGCATATCGACATCGGGCAATTCGCGTAATGTCATTCGCGCCATCGAGGCAGCGCATGAACGTGGCATAGTTTGTGTTGCC
>DATCZH010000177.1:0-4236 GCA_036526015.1 Sulfuricaulis sp. | reverse complement strand
CAGCATGGCCCCTGAATTCGTGGAAGGACATATTTTAATCGTCGATCCGGCCTTGCCGCCGCAGCATGGCGCCTACGTGATCATCGATTACCAGGGTGAAACCACGTTTCGCCAATTTATCGTTGAGAACGAAAAAAAATTTCTCAGGGCGCTGAACGACGCCTACCCTGTAGTGGAACTGGTGGAAAAATACTCGGTGCGCGGCGTGGTAGTGCAGCGCGCCAGCCGTCGGCGCAAGGACCACAAGCACTATTATTGATCCGACGTACGGCGGCCCCGCCTGCGCGAAGTGTCATTCCCGATAGAGGTAAGCCCGTGACCAGGGAATATCGTTATTGCTCCCACGGTTAAACAGAACCTGGAACAGCTGCATGGTGCCGGAAGTAAAACCAGCGATCGAACCGGCGAGATAGAGCCGCCAGGCTCGCAGGAAGGCACGGTCGTAGGACTTTTCGATTTTTTCCGCGTTCTGCTCGAAACGCTCAAGCCAATGTTCCAGCGTTTTCGCATAGTGCAACCGCAAGTTTTCGACGTCGAGGACGGAAAATTCGTGGGTCTCGAAAATTTCCATCATTTCTCGCAACGAGGGCGGATAGGCCCCGGGAAAAATCCGTTTTTCAATCCAGGCGTTCAAGCGTTCAGGTTTATTGCGGCCGATGGAATGCACGAGTCCGCGTCCCGCGGGTGTCAGGCAACGGTGAATGATATCCCCGAGTTCAAAGTAATTGTCGCGGCCGACGTGCTCGAGCATACCGATGGACACGAACACATCGAATTCTCCTGTGATGTTTCGGTAGTCATCCTCCACGTATTCAACGTTCTTTGTCAGACCAGCCGTCTTGGCTCGTCCCCTGGCATAAAGGATTTGTTGATGCGAGATATTGTATGACTTGACTGTGACGCCGAAATACTTTGCCATGTGCAGCGCGAAACTACCCCAACCGCACCCGGCCTCCACCACCCGGTCTCCCGGCTTGAGCCGGAGCTTGCGACAGACGTGATTCATCTTGGCACGCTGTGCCTCTTCAAGGGTCAGATCCGGTTCGGGGAAATAGGCGCAGGTATATTGCATGG
Organism: Sulfuricaulis sp.; assembly: GCA_036526015.1. Classification (GTDB taxonomy): domain Bacteria; phylum Pseudomonadota; class Gammaproteobacteria; order Acidiferrobacterales; family Sulfurifustaceae; genus Sulfuricaulis. Next base: position 3,162 of record DATCZH010000177.1, on the reverse strand, counting down.
CCTCGCGATCCAGCCACAGCTCGTAAAAATCATTGCCGATGTCATAGTGATGATGAATATTGTCGCGCGAATCTGTGAGTCGGTTCGACCGCGGTCGATTGAATAGGCGCGTCTGCGCTTCCTTGAGCTTCTGGTATTTCGGAGAGGTCGCCAACGCGCGATAGACTGTGACCAGTAAGTCCACGAGATTGCCTTCCACCTCGATTCGGCCGGCACCGTAGAGATCGCCGAAATGCAGCGCGGGGTTCACCAGCAATTTCTGCAATACATCGCTGTCGTGAAAACGCAAAGTGGCGATGGAGGGATTGTTCGAGGAAAAGATTTTTTCCCCGTCCCATAAGACAAAGGTTAACGGCGGATTACCAAATAGATCGAGCAGCTTGCGCGCCATCCAGCGATCCAGCACGCTGACCCGTGACGGCGTATGAGGCAGGGCGGCATCGGCTCTAACGCCGGAGAGCGCGGGTATATCAAGCGAGGAAAGTCTGGTTTTTTCGATTTTCTTTTCCATGAAGACAGGCCCCTGTTGAACCCTGTTTATCCTACCCCGTCACGGAAGAGTTTTCCAAATGACCGGACTCAATTTTTAACAGGTAAGCTATATATACGGCGTATTGGTTCACCTATCGGATAATTAATTGTTTAACAACAATGCTCAACGCAGTTTCCCCAGCACATGCCTCTGAGGTTTATGTGTAAAATACCGGCATGGCGATTCGTCAGTTTCTTCATTTATTCACTGTCAATCAGAGGCCGTCGATCAGGATATTTCTGGTAGCGTTCCTCGTGGGGGTAGGAATGGCGCCTGTATTCGCCGGCGAACCGGAAGAATATTTCCGCGGTTATGTCGATTCATTGCTTGATAGCCGTTATCCGGGTCTGGGCCTGCGTGCAAAGGCGATAACAGTGGAAGGGGCAGTGACGCTGACATCTTACACCTGCCTCGGTCCTTCTCAGAAACGTGACGTGGCGTATTTGCTTACCAAAACCGGGCGAGTGAAAACCATTCAGTGGGACTTGTCCACGAATTGCAATATATCCGACGAAGCCATGGAACAGGACAAAACTGAAACGGAACGTCCGACCCAGATTCCAGTAGATTTGTATGCCTTGCCTGAGCAGGAACTGTTCGCGCCGTTATTGGCTGATCCGCGCCAACCCAGATTTTCAGTAAGTTATCTGCACTATCGCAGTCCGGCGAGTGAATTTTCTGCAGCCAGCGTCGCGTTTGGCGAATATTTCGGTCTGGCTTCGGGTTTTTTCGGAAACTCAGGCAGCTCTCAAATCGGGATTCAGGGCGGAGTGTTCGCGCTTTTCAATCTTGAAGCGCCGTCGAGCGATTTGATTAACGCGGATTACTGGATCGGCCTCCCGATCAGCTATCGCAAGGGCCCGTGGTCATACGTGTTGCGCCTTTATCATCAGAGTTCTCATCTTGGAGATGAGTTTATTCTGGGTAATCCGGGAATCAATCGGGTCAATTTGAGCTATGAGGACATGGAGTTCATTGCGTCATACGAATGGGAGCGATGGCGTCTGTATGGTGGCGGCGGCTATATTTTGAACAGCGAACCGGATCTCGCGCCCAAACATTTTCAGGGCGGCGTTGAATATATCAAGGCGCGTGCGGCGGGCAGGTTGAGTCTTATCGCCGCCGCGGACATACAAACTTCCGAAGAACTCGACTGGCGTCGCAGCCGCTCGTACCAGGCCGGCTTCGAGTTACGCAGTGGCAGCCCGCGGCGGGTGCGTCTGATGCTTGAGCATTTCCGCGGGCATTCGCCCAATGGCCAGTTTTACCGCGAGCCTTTGCGCTACACGGGTTTGGGGCTTTACTTCGGTTTCTGAGTTTGACAGGCAAAAAACCGCCGTTGACGTGATAATAGTGATTGGCGGACAGTGCCGAGCATACTATCCTTAAGGATTATTGCGGCAGCATGAAACTAGCGGAAGCGCTGCCCGGGTTCAGACGGGGTCATGGTCTTTAGCCAGGAGAGCCTTCCATTTAGTTTCGTTTCGGTAAGAAACGTGTCGGATTAATTATGGAAATCACAGGCAGGTGAGGCATGGATCTAAAAATGAATCTCGATAAAAAATCCCTGATTCAGATCGTTATTCTCGTTGTGCTCATAATAGGTGGTGCGGGGGCCTATCTCATGCAGCAGGACGGCGGTCTGGATTTCATTAGCAATTTTTTTGAAAGTGAACCGGCCACGATCCGGGCACCGGCCGCTCGCGCTCCGGCGCCCGCCGCGAGGCCGGCCTCTCCGGCTCCGGTGGCCCCGGCTGTCGCGACCAAGCCTGCCGTTGTCGAAATCCCCCCCGTGCCCGCAAAGGGACAGGCCCATGGAAAAGCGTTTGTCGTCGATAACAGCTATTTCGAAGGCGGTGTTCTCGGCTTACGGATGGGCAAGGACGTCACTGCTGACATCGAAGTGAAAGTATTTCTGCCAGGGGCGGGATGGGAAACGCCCGCCGGAAAAATTATCAAGGTGACGGAAGCGGGGGGCCCCTTGGCCCCGCAAGTGGCGTTGGCGTGGAAGGAAGAGGGGCAGAAATCGCTCTCGGAGCAAAAATTTAACAATAAGTACTCCATGGTGCTCGAATTCGGCGCGGAGAAAGGCAAGAAACTGCCTGGTAAAATCCAACTCAGCCTACCGGACGAAACGAAAAGCCATGTGGCCGGCACCTTCGAGGCGGACATCCGAGGTTTTCGCATCGTGGATGGTAAACCCGATCTGTCCGCCGACTCGGTGGAAACGCTTCAGTATCTGGTGCTGCGCGAATTGCTAAAAGACGATCCAAACAAATCGCTCGAAGTGCTTACTTTCCGCGACGGACGATATGCCCCGCCTGATTCCGCCGGTAAGAACATGACTGGTTACCTCGAAGCGGAGTATCGCCTCGGTCAGGGCACCGCCAACTTACAACGTTTCCAGTTCGAGAAAACGGCCGGTGCCTGGAAAGTGCTGCGCGTGTTAAACGGTAACCAGCTGGATGAAGCGCATCCCGCCATAATCCCGGGGGTGAAAGACTCGCCGGCGAAGATGTTGACGTATCTCGCTGCCAAGCGGCTGGAATCAGACATTCAGAAGAAATTCCCTGACAAGAATATTTACGAGCCCGAGTTCATGTCCCGGCACAGCGAGAAATTCAAAATCG
>DATCZH010000176.1:0-8072 GCA_036526015.1 Sulfuricaulis sp. | reverse complement strand
TGGCGCACGACACCCACAAATTCGAGCGGTATTATCTGGAGCGCCTGATCGGCCCTTATCCTCAGCGAAAAGAACTATACCGTGAGCGTTCACCTCTTCATCAAGCGAATCGGCTGTCCTGTCCAATAATTTTCTTTCAGGGACTGGAGGACAAGGTGGTGCCGCCAAATCAGACGGAGGAAATGGTGAACGCCTTGCGCGCGCGGAACATTCCCGTGGCGTACTTGCCATTTGAAGGCGAGCAACACGGTTTCCGCCGCGCGGAAAATATCCGACGTGCGCTTGAGGCGGAGTTCTATTTTTATTCCCGTGTTTTCGGTTTTACTCCGGCCGATCCGATCACACCGATACCCATCGACAACCTGTAGCCGCCGGTCTCATTCGACGTGGCAAGTACGAAGTCGCATCGCGGGGAACTGACTGCCTGCCACCAGAGTAGTCTCGACGACCTTCAGGAACTCCAAAGATCCGGCAGCGTAGATATCGAATTCGCCGATATCCGGGTGATCTTTGATGACTTGCTTGAGCACCGAGACTGTATTTGCCTTCTCCGCCGGCAACGGGGTGTACTGAAAATTATCCAATGCGTCTGACCAAGAGCGACAGAGATTGTTAAGGTAATGTCCGTTTTCACCGGCCACCCAGTACAAATGCATGGTTTCGGCCATGTCCCGCGCCATGGCATGTTCTATCAGGCTCTTGATCGGCGCGAAGCCCGTGCCGTGGGCGAGAAAAATCAGGGAACGCGGGGAGTCCTCATTCAGAGTGAAATCGCCTTTTGGTCCGACGAGTGAAACGATATCCCCGGTTTTTAGTTTTTTGAAGACATATTCTGTAAGCCGGTTGTCTCGTTGACGTAGCAGGTGGAACTGGAGATTCCGGTCATCGCACGGGCAACTGGCCACCGGGTAGTCCGCTTCGGCGCCGTTGCTGGTCTCAAGCGTCACTGACTGGCCGGCAAGGAATTGCAGACGCTTGGTGCGTGGCGTCTGAAGGTGCAGCAGCGCCAGATCGTCTCCCAGCGGCTCGACTTTTTTTACACGCGCGGCAATTTCCTGCTTCGGGATATCCTGGATGCCGCCGATTTCATTGGTTTCGATCTCGAGATCGGTTACTGCAGTGTGTGAGCAAAGCAGCACATAATTTTGATTTTTTTCCGACTCGGTAAAGGGATAATCCGAGTGCCGCATCAAATGCGTTTTCCCGGAAACCACCCTGGCCTTGCACAGACCACAATTGCCGTTGCTGCAGCCGTAGCGTAGGGAAATGCCGGCACGCAACGCGGCATCCAGAATGGTGTCCGAGCCCTCCACGAAAAATTCGCGTTGACCCGGGAGGAGACGGACATGGGCGGTCATGAGCCGGAGGAAGTTCTCCTTGACGGTGTAGGATTGAAGATAGTCGCTCGGTGACAGCTTCTCTAGCTCATGCCGCAGCCAGAACTTGAGTGGCCCGATGATATGGCGTATTTCATTTCCACCGGATTTTTCATATTCGTTGAATTTCTCATAAAGCCAGTCGGTGATGGTTTTGTAGCGTTCCACCTGTGCCCGCGTATTCGCCAGTTCCTTGCTTAGTCCGGAGAGACGTTCGGCCAGTACCTCCGGTTCGGGGAGCATGCGCTCGCGCACACGGTGAATAAAGGCATCATCTTTGATCTGCGTGTAATGCTCCAGCGCGGTATTGTCCTCCAATTGCATGTCCGGGTAGGCACGCAGCAAGTCCTCCGGCTTGACCATGCCCTCGAAGGTTTCCAGTTCGCCTTTCTTGATTTTTTTCTGGAGGGCGCCGCGTGAGACGCCCACAAGACGCGCGGCGCGGGTCAGGGTCAGCAGCTGCGCGCCATGACTTGCCTGATCAGACATCGTTCCATTCCATTCAAACTTACCGACGCGGCCGCCGAAGCACTTGCCGGAAGCCATACGGGTAACCAAAAAATCGCCGTGCAGCCTGACATCGGCTGCACGGTTTCCTCACATTAGGTCAGAAATGTAAGTTAAGAGGTTATAAGTCCAATACTGAAATAGCAATGCTTACCAGCGGCGTCCTCCGCCACCTCCACGATTGCCACCACCACCTCCGCCACCTCCACGATTGCCCCAACCGCCGCGCCCGCCACCACCACCCCCCCCGGCGGGTCGTTCCGTCTTGGGCCGGGCCTCGTTCACATTCAGCGCGCGACCCTTGAGATCTTTCTGGTTCATGCCATTGATGGCCGCCTGCGCTTCGGCTTTGGCTGGCATTTCCACGAAGCCAAAACCGCGCGGCTCGCCACTGAACTTGTCTTTGAGAATGGTGACCTTGCTGACCTGTCCGAAGGCGCTGAAGGCTGCACGCAAATCTTCTTCCGTGACGTCGCGAGACAGGTTTCCTACGAAGATATTCATGTCTAACTCCTGAATTGAAAGGGTGAGGCATCATGGACCGTGCTTCGCTTTCGTAAAAGATAGCTGTGAAAGTGCTCGGCCGGATAGGCGAATGATCGGGCGTGAACCAGTTCCTTGGTATCCATGTCAGGAATGGTGGGTTTCAGTGACCCAGCTTTTCGGCATCCGAGGCAGATCATACGCTTGTGTTTTACCGGCGTCCAAGCGCCCAAAGTACGTCATACGATTATTGGCTTGCCTTGAGCAGATGAACCGCGCCGGTTAGCTGTACACCTTGGCGCCGCGACCGTTGCCACTTGAACCCTGGCGCTGGCCTTGGGGGCGCCGAGGATGACTGCCACTTTTTTTCCCTTTGAGATGACGCGGCGCACCGTTCGGGTGACGCGGTTTGTGGCTGGTCGGACCGCTTCGACGATGACACGAGGGAGCGTGCTGTCGCGGACGAAGGGTCGGTTCCAGTCCGGGAATGATATGGGCCGGAATACTCTGGCGGGTGTAACGTTCAATATCGCGTAATTGCTGAAAATTATCCGGCGCAGCAAACGAAATGGCGATCCCCCTGGCGCCCGCACGGCCGGTGCGACCGATGCGATGTACATAATCTTCCGCGTTCATCGGAAGATCGAAATTGATCACGTGCGTGATACCGGAAACATCAATCCCACGCGCGGCCACGTCGGTGGCGACCAACAAGCGTACTGTGCCAGAACGCAAATGGGTGATTGCTCTGTTGCGCTGATTCTGGTTCATGTCACCGTGCAGTGCCGTCGCCGGATGTCCATTGGCATACAGGGTTTTGGCCAGACGATCCGCTCCCCGCCTGGTAGCGGTGAACACGATGGCCTTGTTCATGTTGATATCGTCCAGCAGATGTGTCAGCAGGCGGTGCTTGTGCTCACCATCGTCCACATGATGCAGCCGTTGCTCGATATTCTCATGTCGTTCCTGCGGAGTCGTGATCTGGATTAGCTTGGGATTTTTCAGCAGGCGGCGTGCCAGCTTGGCGATATTGCCTTCGAGCGTCGCGGAAAACAGCAACGTTTGGCGGGTGTCCGGTGTGGCGGCCGCAATTTCTTCCACCGCGTGAATGAAACCCATGTCGAGCATGCGGTCGGCCTCGTCCAGCACCAGCACTTCCAGGCGCGAGTAGTCGATCCGTCCGCGTTCCATGTGGTCCAGCAACCGGCCCGGTGTTGCCACCAGAATATCAAGAGGTTGGGAGAGCAACCGCATCTGCGGTGGATAGGGCATGCCGCCCACCACGCTGCCGATGCGAAAACGCATGTGCTTGCCATATTTGATAGCAGCCGCTGTCACCTGGTTGGCGAGCTCTCGAGTAGGCGTCAGCACCAACACGCGCGGGCCGCGAGAATTTTTTGTTGACGGCGTGCTCAGCCGTTGCAGCGAGGGCATGACGAAAGCCGCCGTCTTGCCAGTGCCGGTCTGGGCCGAGGCCATGAGGTCTTGGCCCTCCAGCGCCGGCGGGATCGCCTGCGCCTGAATCGGAGTAGGAAGGGAATAACCGCTCTCGCTGATGGCCTTGAGAATGGCGGGATGTAGCATCAGTTTTTCAAAAGTCACAATGTTTCCTTAGAAAGCAATAAATAATTGGCGCGTAACGGGCGGACCGCCGCTTACCGAATTCGGTAATGGCGTGACAGCCCTGCTGGCGCGAATACATCGTCGCCAACCGTTTTATTGCTGAAATTCCAGGAAACTGAAATCAGAAGGTGGGTCAGAGAGCGATGAACTTATCGGCTAGTCCCGGTATTGATGCCCGAGTCTTTCAGCCGGCGCGCACCTTACAGGAATACCCGTGGGAAAGCCAGTGCATTTGTTGTAGTACCAACCGATTATTATTAGTCTCCGGATCGTGAATTCAACCGATATCCTGTGTAACCCTGAGCATCAGGTCAAGATGAAGTGAATTGAGGGAAACGACCATGAGACTTTCGGAGCCGGTGGTAAGCTGGCCCCGGCGGGTTGCCGAAGCGCGCCGGATTCAGGAACAACTACACATGAAGGTGATTACGCAGGACAAGTTCGGGAAGATCCGGACCGTGGCCGGCGTTGACGTGGGGTTCGAGAAAAACGGTACGGTCACACGCGCCGCCGTGGTGGTGCTGGATTATCCTGACCTGACATGGCGTGAAGAAGCGGTCGCCCGTCGCGCGACGCGCTTTCCGTATGTCCCCGGTTACCTGTCATTTCGTGAGGCACCGGCAGCGCTGGCAGCCTTGCAAAAGCTGCAGACCCGGCCGGACTTGTTGTTATGCGACGGCCAGGGCCTGGCTCATCCGCGGCGTTTCGGACTAGCGTGTCATCTGGGACTGCTGGCGGATATTCCCAGCATCGGCGTGGCCAAATCGCGGTTGATTGGAACTCATGGTGTTGTACCGAGGAATAAGGGCGAATGGGCGTTACTCGAAGACAAAGGAGAGGTCATTGGCGCGGTGCTGTGCACGCGAACCGGCGTTAAGCCAGTTTACGTATCTATAGGACACCGGATCAGTCTTGCTTCTGCTATCGATTATGCCTTGTGCTGCACGACACGCTACCGGCTCCCGGAAACCACCCGATCCGCGCACCGTCTTGCTTCAGTCATTTCTTGATGGTGTGGATTACTTGCGTTTCTCTTTTTCCCGCTTCTGTTCCAACGCGATCAACCGGGCGAGGTCGGCAATCTGCTCCGAGAACAAGTCGATCAGGTCATCCACCGTCAGTATGCCGGCCAGCCCGTTATCATCGTCTATCACGGGCAGTCTCCGGATGCCCTTGGCGCGCATTATCTTGATCGTTTCCAGCAGGTCATCGCTCTCTCTCGCCGTCACGAGCTGGTCGCTCATGATGTCACCCACGCTGATGTCGTTCATGTCCACGCCTTCAGCGATGACTTCGAGCACCAAATCGCGATCCGTGACAATGCCTGCGGGGATCCGTTTTCCCGTTTTTTCTTTCACCACCACCAGTCCGCCGACATGATACTCGCGCATCAATTGTGCCGCTTCCGGTATGGAGGTTTCCGGCAGGACTACAACAACATCGCGGTTGCAGATTTTCCCAACAAGCATGATTTCCTCCTTAATTTAAAATTATTCTAGAACGTCATGGTGTTTCCAGTTTGATTTAAGTCAATGTCACGAAACAGTAGATCTGCAAAATTGCACATGTTAATGCCTCAGTAGGGCAAACCGCCGCTCAGCTTCTCCGCACGGCCGTCACTTCTCCCTGGTGGCCTGATCTTGGGCGGCGGAATTTTTTCCCTTGTTTTCCCATTATTTCACAGTGTTTTCTTTTTCCGGCAGGCTGTTTCTGGGATTACGCGCACGCGGTAAAGTTAGACGCCTTCTTGCCAAAGGGAGAAACCATGTTCGACCTGTTTGTCGATTCGCTGATTATCATGCTGGTGGTCGTAGACCCTGTGGGTATCGCCCCGCTTTTTGTGGCGCTCACCCAGGGTGAATCGGAAGCCGCCAGGCGCCGCACGGCATTCCGCGGCACGCTCATCGCTGGCGGAATTCTTGTGGTGTTCGTGCTGGTCGGCGATTCCCTATTGAATGCACTCGGCATCGGCATGCCGGCGTTTCAGATTGCCGGCGGGGCATTGCTGTTTCTGCTTGCGGTCGAAATGGTGTTCGCCCGTCATTCCGGGGTTCGATCCACCACCGCGCGTGAACAACGCGAGGCGGAAACAAGAAAGGATATTTCAGTATTTCCTCTGGCCATCCCGCTGATCGCCGGCCCGGGTGCACTGACCTCGGTCCTGCTGATGGTGGGCGAGCAGGGCGATGAGCCGCTGGTTATCGGTTCGGTGCTGGCCGTGATCGTGGTGGTGCTACTGATCACGCTGGCTTCCCTGCTTTTCTCGGCACGAATCATGGCCTTCATGGGAGAAACCGGCGCGAACGTCGTCAGCCGCGTGCTGGGCGTGATTCTGGCCGCACTGGCGGTTCAGTTCGTGCTGAACGGATGGCAGGAAGGATTCCTGCAGCTCCAGGAGAACGCCTCACAAGGGATGTCGATCTGAAGATATCAGGCCGCGGTGCTGACTGAAAGATAATTGACCGGGTTAATGCCGTAAATGCCCGGTTCGAGCACGCGGTCGATCTCGCACGGACGGCCGTCACGGGTCTTGTAGTCCTTAAGATCCACGGTCGTCGAACATTGGACCGGATTGAAGTCAGGTTGCAACACGAGTGACACCCGGGGTTTCAGGCGGCGTACACGGTTCATGGTCACGACCACACCGATCTCGCCGGTATTGAGTTCCACCACACTACCAATGGGATAAATCCCCATGCACTGGATGAACTGCTCCACCAGGCCGGGATGAAAGTCACGATGGCGCCATTCATACATCTTTTTCAGCGCCGCATGCGCCGACATCCCGGTGTGATAGGCGCGATCGCTAGAAATCGCATCGTAACAATCCACGATCCCACCAATCATGCCAAATAGCCCGATCTGATCCCCCTTGAGACCGGCGATGTAACCTGAACCAGTGTATCGTTCGTGATGACAGCGCGCGACTTCGATCGCCGGTCGCGGGATGCCGGGTGTTTTTTCCAGAATCGCCACGCCGTGGGGGACGTGACTCTTCATCTGGGCGTATTCGTATTCATTGAGCGCGCCGGGTTTGTTCAATATTTCACTCGGGACCTTCATTTTTCCGATGTCATGCAACAATGCGCCAATGCCAAGCAAATTGAGTTCGCTGTGGTCGAATCCTAGGTGCCGTCCGAAGGACAATGCCAGGATGCAGACGCGCATGCTGTGCTGTGCGGTGTATTCGTCCTTCTTTTTCAGTTGCGTGAAGGTGGTGAGGGCATCGGGATTGCGAATGACGCTTTCCACCATCTCACCGACCACTTTCTTGGCGCCCAGGCTGTTGATATTTTTTCCGAGTCGGACGTCCTCCAATAAGGTGTATACCAGCTCCCGGGTTTCATGATGGATTTCCCGTGCGACCCCGATTTCCTGTTCCAGGGTGGTCTTGTCGCGATAGGTCGGTTTGATGGCCGGTTGGGTGGAAACCTTGATAAGAATGTCGCGCTCGGCCTGTTTGCGTTGCAACTGCTTTTCAGCAATTACTTTTTCCGCCGGGGTCCGTGGATGCGTTTTCTGGTTGGGTTCTAGCGTGTCGATCAGAACGTACTGGCAGTAGCGCCGCAGCTCACGGATTTCATCCTCGTCGCGGATTTCGAAGCCCTGGAAGAGAAAGGGAGTTTCGCGCCAGGGACGATCCAGTTCTCGGACATACATCCCTACCTTAAGGTCCTGCACATTGATTTTTTTCTTGGTCATCCTTAACCTGCCGATTCCGTGTAATTTCGTGATCTGTGTGTCAAACTGCTGCAACGGCCGTGACTGTATTTAAGTGTAGGACAGAATTTTCCGACTCCCAAGAAACCAAATTAGGGATAGCTGGCGCCTCCCGGCAGCGGACAGAAGCGGGAGAAGGTGCCACAATGGCCCCATCTCAACGCACCCAGGAGGAAAACGAGCATGAGTGAGCATGTCTATAAGATAGTGGAACTGGTAGGTTCATCGACTCAAGGCACGGACAAAGCCATCCAAAACGCTATTGCCCGCGCCGCCAAGACCCTGCGAAATCTGGACTGGTTTGAAGTGATCGAAACCCGAGGCCATCTTGAGAACGGGAAGGTCGCGCACTGGCAGGTCAAG
>DATCZH010000175.1:0-3855 GCA_036526015.1 Sulfuricaulis sp. | reverse complement strand
GAGGTTTACCCCCCGCATCCGCCCGCCGTGACCTTGATGTTCTGCTTGGCCATGTGGAGCTTGCCACCGGCCTTGACGACGGCATACACGTCCGAGGTCGCGCCCATCTTCATGCGGGCGGAGAAAAAGCCGCTGGCCCCGGCGAAGCTGGCGTGGGCCACCAGGGGACTGGGGTTCTTCTCGACGAACACGGCGATTTCTTGCACATTCGGCAGCTCGGCCGTGACCTGGACCTGGACCTGGGAGCTGTTTTCGGCCTGGGTCGGGGCCTTGATCTTGACCGCGGGCGATTCGCTCATCTCGTCGGTGCCAAAGAGCGCCTTGATGGCGGCCTTAAGCTCCTTGGACTCGAAGGCGCCCTTGGGCCATTCGGCGGCAAACGCCCAGGGGGCGCGGATCAGGCCAACGCTGCCGGCGCCGAGCAGCACGGCAGTGGCAAGCGTGTTTTTGAGGAACAAACGGCGGGGATGGTGAGTCACGGGATCCTCCGAAATGACGGACAACATATGAATGAAATGTTAAATGTTAACAGAATACAGCTTCTGGCCTTATAGACGCGATAACCCGGGAATTTGTTCCATGCGCGAAAACAGCCAATACAAAGGCGGCGTCAAAAAAAGATTAACCACAAGTGAAAACACCAAGCTTACGGACAATATAGTAATAATTATATGCAATCCAGAAATTTCGCCATTAACCCACAGAAGAGACAACATGCCCAGAATACCCGACACCACCAGGGCCAGCCAGGGGCGGAATTGTTGCCGGGAGGCCTGCCTCAATCGGTGCGACAACGTCAAATTCGTCGGTTGAGCGATAATGCCTGATGTCAGCATGGCGGCATTACCTGCCGAGAGCCCCAGCAGCAATATCATTCCCGCCCACACCGGCGGGGGGGACAAGACCAAACCAAACAATTTCAGCGTGGCAACCGTGAAAATCAGCGTGGTACTGGCCGTAAACAGGCTTGTCAGCGCCAGTCGCAGCGAACGATAGAACAACCATGCCACGCCAAAAACCATTAAAACCGACAGTCCCGGCGTGATGAAATCCTGGTGTCTTTCCAGTGCATCGCCATGACGTTCGAAAAATATCTGATAGCCTGAAGGAACATTGATTTTCGCAATGGCTGCCAGGACTTTTCTTTTCACCGGTTCGGACATCGGACCATTATTCATCCGAATGCTGATTTCAATCGTGGACATACCATTATGGCGAAGAAGGTGGGTTGGGACGACAACCCGCTGCGGCAAGGCGACATCACGCAAATGCACAGCGGGCCGGTTTTCGAGTTCACCCAGCAACAGGATTTTCCCTTTCGCGACACTGCCGGCGTCTTCAGGAGGCAGCCGCATACTGACGTGATATCGATGTTCCGCGTCGATAAAACTGCCGACCGATAGCCCGGATGTCGCGACGGCCAACGCCTTGCCAACCATGACGATGTCCACGCCAAGTTCTTTGGCGCGATCTTCATCCATTTTCAACGTCACCAGCTCGCGCGATGCTTGCCCGGTATGACTGACTTGGCTCAACTCAGCCATCTGCCCCAGAGAAAACGTAATTTCATCGGCCAGCGTGACCAACCTGGTGTTATCCTGCCCCAACAAACGCAGGACGACATCATGGCCCTGACGCTCAACCAGGACAGATGTATCCCGTGTCTGCACGAACAAAATAGTGGTCAGCAATATTATTGCTGCCGCGGCCACGGACAGTGTGAGCGCTGCTCTGCGCAGCAAGAGGCGCAATAATCTATCGTAATATTGGCGCCATCGCACCGTGACATGGCCCACGGCGGCCTGCCATGGCTCAGCAGACCGGCGGGGATGACGCACATCGAAAATCGGCACCAGCCATCCGGCAAGCCAGGCAGCAAGCAGCCAGGCGGCTCCAAAATAAATTACCAATTTGCGAAAGTACGCGCCCAACTCACCGCCATCCATTAATATCGGAATCAGTGCCGCCATTAGGAGAATCGAGGGGGCCACGACCGGATTGATCCTTCCCGGTGATGAGGCCGGCCGCAACGGGTGCTCGTACATCATTAAGACACTGCCGCCCATAAGACCCATTCCCATGGCAAGACCGCCCAAGGTCATGACATCGAGCGCCGTGCCTGTCAGAGCCATCACCACGAAAACACCTTGTAACGACGCGGCAACGATCACTCCGAAAATCACGGTACGCCGGGCAATGCCCCAGAACAAATACACGGCGAACAGAATCAGCACAAATCCCCCAAGAAAAGCTAAGCCTATGTTCCTGAGAATCGGCCGGGTTTCATCGAATTTTCCTGAAACATCATGCAGGGCAATGCCATTCGGTATCAAACGGTTGGCACGCATCCAGTCGACATGCGAGCGGACTCGCTCGACGACTTCCGACAAAGCCGCCTGAGCCTGTTTGTGAACTGTCACCTTGATAGCCTGTTGTTCTTTCACTTCCGGGATCGCGGCAGATGGCTGATGGGTGAGCACAAGCCTCGCCACTTCCGAGAGACGTATGTTTTCGCCATCGGGCAATGGCACGGGCAGAGCCGCCACCGCGGCAAGATCGCCGGTCTGGACGGATTCACGTCGTGATTGCGACTTGACGGGAGACGGGCGAAACCGCGGCTGCGCTTCCGGGTTCCGGCGGATAGCCTGCAAAAGATCTTCAAAAGAAAGCCCAAATCCGGCCAAGCGTCGCTGATCCGGCATGATAAGAATTTCCCGCACCGTTCCACCCTTGATTTCGACCGTGGCCACACCGGCCAACTCCCGAAGCCGCTTGGCAAATTCAGCTTCGACCCAGTCTCGTAGCGCCAGCGAGTCAAGTGTTCTGGACGTCAGGGTAAATTCGACAGTGGCCGACGAGGCGTCGGTCAACATGATTACTGGCGTCTCGAGAGAGGCCAGCAGGGAAGCGCTGACGCGTTCCAGGCGCGACATCGCTTCGCGCTGAACGGCAACGATATCGCGATGAGGATTGGCATGGAGGTCGACACTGGCACCCCCTGTCATGATGACCGTGTCCATGGCCGTCACGCCCGCGATTCCTGACAGGGCGGTTTCAATTTGGCGCGTTAGCTTTTCCTCGATCACCGGCGCAGTCAAGCCGGGTGCGGAAATCCGGACATTCAAACGCTGTGCTCCAGGAGACGGGGGCAGGTCCACGGGAATCCGGCCAAGCGCGAAAAATCCCAGCAATACCAACGCGAGGATCAGGACGACGATGATGGAGCGATAACGGGTGGAAGGGCGTGCAGCGGCTGGTGGCATGCGCCGCATGCTCTTCAAGGGCGAATTTTCGCGGAAGACAACAGCGGCTCAAGCTCGGTTAGAGCCAACTCGTAGACTTCACGTTTGAAACTGATGATGTGGTCCAGCGCGCTCCAGTAATCAATCCATTGCCATTCCTCGAATTCAGGCCGTTCGCACATATCGAGGCGCACATCCTTGTCTTGGCCGATCAGGCGCAGCAGGTACCAGATCTGTTTCTGACCACGGAAAGGACTGTGTGGTTGGCGACGGCGATATTGATCGGGAATGTCGTAATGCAACCAGTCGCGAGTGCGTCCCAACACTTCAATGTGCCCCGGTGAAAGACCGACTTCCTCGCGCAGTTCGCGATACATTGCCTCCACCGCGGGTTCTTCCGGCCGAATCCCTCCCTGCGGAAACTGCCATCCGTCCTGGCCGCAACGCCGCGCCCAGAAAACTTGGTTGGAACGATTGCACAGAATGATGCCCACGTTGGGGCGGTAACCATGTTCGTCTATCATTAACCATCCCGCAAAATTCGGTATAACGCGAAAACCATGTTCAGGATTTTTTCACGAAGACGCCACAGCGGCAATGCATCTATTGTCCG
>DATCZH010000174.1:0-3230 GCA_036526015.1 Sulfuricaulis sp. | reverse complement strand
CAGAAAAATCTGAATCTTTTCAAGGAGTGGGTGGGCAAGGATGCTTGGAAACTTAATCGATGGAAAGCCAAGGGCGATGTACCGGCCATCACCAAGGAAGACATGGACAAGATCAAAGCAAAATACTGAACACCACAGCATGAATAAGCCCACCATTCAACCCGATCGACGGGGGTGAGGAGGCTGACGTGCCGATTGGCAATGCACACCCGGAATTCAGCGCGAGGTTTACGTCCAATTAAATTTTCTATCATACCTCTTGCCTGCGTTGCCCTGTTGCCGTCCGCCGCATCAGCTTTTCAGCCGCTGGTGACCGATGATACCGGCACGCAAGGCGCCGGCGGCAATCAGGTAGAAGCGGCCTATAACCGTACGGTTGACAAAGTATCTGGCCTGAAGACCAGCTCGCATGAGATGCTTGTCGGATTTACACGTGGCATCACCGACGCGCTGGATATTTTTATCGGTTTCGGTCGTCAGAATATCAAACCGGATCCCCCGGCGACGGTGGAGCGCAGCTGGGTGAACCCGGTCCTCGGTGCCAAGTGGCGTTTTCATGAGAACGAGGCGAGTAAATTGAGCCTCGCTTTCAAACCGCAGATACAATTCCCCGTCTCGAAGGAAAATGAAGCGCGGGGGCTGGGCACGGCGCGAGTCTCTTACGGTGTTGGTTTGGTGTTGACCCAGGAGATCAGTTTCGGCGCCGTACACGCAAACCTGCTAGTCGACCGGGTGAATTACGCCGATGATGCGCTCAATGCAGCTGAGCGCCGCACGCTTTACCAATTGTCGGTGGCACCGGTATGGGATGTCGCCGATGGCTTGAAACTGGCGCTCGATGCCGGCCTCATGACTAATCCGGACATAACCACCAAAGCGCGCATGGGTTACTTCGAGCTCGGCGCCATCTATGCGCCTAGCAAGGATCTCGACCTCGCTTTCGGGATCGTGCGCCATGTTATGGACGGCAGCGCCCACACGACGCAGGCGACCGTCGGTCTCACTTGGCGGTTTCGATAAGCCCTACCGCCACACAATTAGTTAAGATTGTCGAGCCGCGGAAGGCACGCGGCCGCCTTTGCCGCGGCCCAGTAGTTGCAAAGAATGGGCATCAAGACAATAAAATTGAAATTCAAAAAAACGAGGCAGGCTGATTTTCAGGACAACGGGATCGCACGAAATCTCGATAACATTAAACCACAAGGAGAAGTGACATGACCCTCGAAACCGTTCGTGACGTGCTGGCGTGGTGTTCGATAATCAATATCGGACTGTTGCTATGGTGGTTCCTGTCTTTCGCCCTGGCTCACGATTGGATGTACCGGTTGCATTAAAACTGGTTCAAATTATCGGTCGAGCGGTTCGACGCGATTCACTACGCGGGCATGGCCATCTTCAAGATGGGGGTCCTGCTTTTCAACCTGGTACCGTATCTTGTCTTGCGCAGTTTAATTTAATCGAAAGCATTTCAGCGTTAAGGAAATGCGGTAGGGGGCTTCAATCCTCGAGATAGGTATATCCTTTCAGACCCTCACTGAGTTCAGCGAGAAAAGAGGCGCGATTTTTTTCGCTAAGCGCTGAAGCGCGCTCGATCTTCGCGCGATAGGAAGCAAGCAGATCGTCGGCATTGAAATTCACGTAGCGCAACACCGAATCCACCGTGTCACCCTGCTGTGCCTGCAACAGCTGATGGCTGCCGTCCGGTTTCAGCTCCACGTGAATGGAGTCGGTGTCGCCAAAAAGATTGTGCATGTCACCGAGGATCTCCTGGTAGGCACCCACCAGAAAAATCCCGAGCAGATAAGGCTCATTTTCACGCAGAGGGTGCAGCGGCAACGTGGAATCAATGCCCTCGCCGTCCACGTATAAATCAATGCTCCCGTCGGAATCGCAGGTGATGTCCTGCATCACGCCACGGCGCGTGGGCGGCTCGTTCAAGCGGTGCAGCGGCACCACCGGGAAGATCTGGTCGATGGCCCAGTGGTCGGGCATGGACTGGAATAGCGAGAAGTTGCAGAAATACTTGTCCGCGAGTTTTTCATTGAGTTCGTCGAGGAGCTCACGCTGGGTGCGCGATCCGGGCTGCAGCAGCGCGCGCACCTTCCACAGGATGGCGAAATAAATCTGCTCGGCACGTGCCCGCTGCGTTAGCGTCAGCACGCCATGGCTGAACATGCCCTGGGCCTCGGTGAGCCGGTAGGCGGCATCATGATAGGCCTCGACCACGGAACGCTCCGAGAGTGTGGCGAGCGTTTGCCACAAGTCATGGATGATCGCCGGTTCGTCGCTTTCGGCCTGAGGCACGGAATCGGCGCCCGGCGCCGATTCCGTGTCGACCACGTTAGTGATGAGCACTGCGTGATGTGCGGTCATGGCGCGGCCGGATTCAGTGACGATATCGGGATGGGGTAGCTTTTTTTCGGCGCAAATCTCGCAGATAGCGTGCACGATATTGTGCGCATATTCCTCGACACTGTAATTCATCGAACAAAAGCTGCGCGAGCGCGTGCCTTCGTAGTCCACGCCCAGTCCACCGCCGACATTCAGCACTTTTATCTCCGCGCCGGTGGCGTGCAGCGCGGCGTAATAGCGCGCTGCCTCGCGCATACCAAGCTGGATGTGATGTATATTGGCAATCTGCGAGCCCATGTGAAAGTGCAACATCTGCAGCGAGGGCAGCAAGTCGGCCGCGCGCAGGCGCGCCACGCATTCCTGCACCTGGGCAGCCGACAGGCCGAACTTGGATTTCTCGCCGCCGGTGTTCTGCCACTTGCCTGCGCCAATCGAGGCGAGACGCATGCGTAACCCGATGAGCGGCGTGACACCCAGGTTGTTAGATTCCTGGATGACGAGCTCGAGCTCGGAGGGCTTCTCGACCACGATGAACACGCGGTGCCCGAGCTCCTTGCCGATCAGCGCCAAGCGGATGTACTCACGGTCCTTGTAACCGTTACACACCACGACGCCGCCATCCTGTCGCGATTGCGCCAGCACCGCCAGCAGCTCCGGCTTGGAACCGGCCTCGAGCCCGACGCGCCCGTCGTTGCGTGCGAGGATTTTTTCAACCACACTCTTCTGCTGGTTGACCTTGATGGGATAAACCGCGGTGTAGCGCCCACGGTAACCGTCAGTCTGCATCGCGTGGTCGAAGGCGCCGCACAGGGTCTCGACCCGGTGGCGCAGAATGTCGGAAAAGCGCACCAGCACCGGAAGCGCGAGCCCCGCCGCCT
>DATCZH010000173.1:0-11407 GCA_036526015.1 Sulfuricaulis sp. | reverse complement strand
CAGCATGTCGGTTTATTTCCGTTTAAAGGCAAGTGACGTGGACGGTCTTTCGGCCGAACAGACCGCGCGTTTCCTGGGGCCGCTCCCGTGACGCTGAAGTCCCCCCCGAAGCCCTGGTACCGCGAACCCTTCGTTTGGCTGCTGATCGCGTTTCCGTTGACGGCCGTGATCGCGGGATTCATTACCCTGGGCCTGGCGATCACTTCCGACGACGGTATGGTGGAGGATGATTATTACCGCCGAGGGAAGGAGATCAACCGAGTTCTGGAGCGCGATCGAGCGGCCGCCGCCCGTGGTCTGCAAGGCCGCATCGAGCTCGACGATGCCAAACATCAATTGCTGATCCGGCTCACCGCCCGCGCGCAGGATACGATCCCGGACAACGTCGAGGTTAAATTCCTGCATGCGACACGTTCCGGTATCGACCGGACGCTGATTCTCCCGCGCCTGTCCGACGGCCTGTATCAAGCACCGTTGCCGGAGTTGGCGCCGGGACACTGGAACGTGCAACTCGCCGCACAGGACTGGCGTTTGGTTGGTTCGGTGTACATGCCCGGCGACCGCAGTTTCGATATACGTCCAGCGTTGCCCTAACGCGCACGGCATCGCCCCATGCCATCAGAGATCACGCTCGTCTCGGCGTTCCTAGTCGGCCTGCTGGGTTCGACTCATTGCCTCGGCATGTGTGGCGGCATTGTGGGCGCGCTTACGGTCGGCGTGCGGGAAAACATTCGTTCCTCGCCGGCGCAGCTGTTCCCGTATCTCGCCGCCTACAATCTCGGCCGCATTATGAGTTATGCCTTAGCCGGGGCCCTGGTCGGTTTCCTGAGCGCGCAGATATTCAATATCGTTCCGCCAACACAGGCGCACCTCGCCGCGAAAATCATCAGCGGCGGATTCATGATCGCGCTCGGGCTGTATCTTGCCGGTTGGTGGCCGGGCCTCACGGCGCTTGAACGCCTCGGCGGAAAACTCTGGACGCGCCTCGAGCCATTCGGGCGGCGTTTCCTCCCGGTGGATCGTCCGCTGAAGGCACTGGCCGCCGGGCTTGTTTGGGGCTGGCTCCCGTGCGGGCTGGTGTACGCGGCACTGGCCTGGTCGATGACGACGGGCAGCGCCGCACAAGGCGCATTGTTAATGTTTTTCTTCGGGCTCGGGACGTTGCCCATGTTGCTCGCCATCGGTACCGCCACCGGCATCTTCCGGCAAATCGTGGTGTCGCCGTGGGTGCGTCGTGGTGCGGGTGTTTTGATCATGTTGTTCGGCGTGTATACACTGGCGAGTCCGGGAGGGCACGCGAGCCATGACTCCCCGGGTCACCAGACCATGTCACAGGAGGGCCAAAAATAATGTCCGCGCGCCAAATCAGAATGACCATCGGTTCCGTGACGCTCGAAGCCGAGCTGCTCGACACCCCCACGGCGGAAGCCATCTGGAACGCACTTCCGTTTACTTCCAATGCCAACACTTGGGGCGAGGAGGTTTATTTCTCGACCCCGGTGCACGTGAAACGCGAGCCCGACGCGCGTGACGTGGTGCAGCCCGGCGAGCTCGCTTTCTGGATCGAGGGTGATTCCATCGCGATTGGTTTCGGCCGCACCCCAATCTCGCAGGGCAATGAAATTCGCCTCGCCGCCAGGACCAACATCTGGGGCAAGGCCAAGGGCGACGTGAAGCAACTCAAATCGGTGAAATCGGGTGCGCCGATCAAGGTGGAGAAGGTCGGTTAGGTCCCGCTGTGGTGTCTGAGCTTGATGGCGGTCTCTGGTCGAGATCGAACAGTCACGCTTTTCCAGCAATAATCTTTGGTGAAAAATCAGAGTCAGTAAGATTTTGTTCTAAAAAAGTATTGGAAAAATTCCTCGCAGTCCTTGAATCCTGTGTACCCTTGCGGATTTTTTGTTCGCCTCACCTGAAGTGGCCGCTCAGATCGTTTATCGGGACCGAACTTGATACGAGCCATTGATTGCATACGCAGTCGATGTTGGTACTATTGCTGTGATCCCCCACTGGCGGAGCAAGTGACAGGCCAGCAACCCACGACAAGGAGAAATCATGCCAAAACTTATCAAGTACACCCTTGAGTTTAGCGAGAAGAATAAGAAGTGGACCCTCAAAAACGACAAAACCAAGCAATTGGCAAAATCGTTCAAAACCAAAGCCAGTGCAATAAAGGGTGGCGCGCTAAAAAGGGCGCTCGGGAAAAATGGAGGGTCCGTTAAGATTCAAAAGCAGAACGGAAGGATTCAGGAGGTTCGCACCTATCGCCGCTAAAGCAGGCCCCAAGTAATCGCCGGGGTATCGATTTGAGCAGTGACAATTGTTATAGGGGTCGGAGTGATTAATAATAAATCACTCCGACCCCTTTTAATTTTCTAGGTTGGACGTTGTATGTTTATATCTATATTCTTCACTGAGCATCTAGAACAATTTTTAGGTCAGATCACAGTTTTCGTTAATATCAGCGGCTTTGAAAACTGACTCCAGTCCCAGAAAATTCTCATGGCCAAAGACCCGGTTAACAATCTCAATGTCCTGTCACAGGACCTGCTGCCAACACCGCAGCAGGTGAAGGATGCATTGCCGCTGACCGACAAGGCGCAGGCAACGGTCTTGCGTGGACGTGAAACTGTCCAACGCATTCTGGACCGTCACGATCACCGCCTGTTCGTGGTCATTGGGCCATGCTCAATCCACGACATCAAGGCGGCCAAGGAATATGCCGACCGGCTGAAGCGGTTGGCGGACGAGGTGAGCGAGTCTCTCTATCTCATCATGCGCGTCTATTTCGAAAAGCCGCGCACCACCGTCGGCTGGAAGGGCCTGATCAACGATCCATTCATGGACGATTCCTTCCATATCGAGAAGGGCTTGGCGATGGCGCGCGAGCTGCTGCTGCATTTGGCGGAGATGGGCCTGCCGGCCGCCACCGAGGCGCTCGATCCGATCACGCCGCAGTATATTTCCGACCTGATTACCTGGACCGCCATCGGCGCGCGCACCACCGAATCGCAGACGCACCGCGAGATGGCGAGCGGCCTGTCCACGCCGCTCGGCTTTAAGAACGGCACCGACGGCAATCTTGCCGTCGCCATCAATGCGCTGCAATCTGCCGCAAGCGGGCATAATTTCCTCGGTATCAACCAGCAGGGCCAGTGCGCCGTGTTCCGTACCCGCGGCAACCGCTACGGGCATATCGTGCTGCGCGGCGGCAACGGGCGCCCGAATTACGACTCGGTCTCCATCGCCCTGGCCGAGAAGGAACTGGCCAAGGGCAAGTTGCCGGTCAACATCGCCGTGGATTGTTCGCATGCCAATTCCAACAAGGACCCCACGGTCCAGCCGCTGGTAGCGGAGAATTGCGTCAACCAGATTCTCGAGGGCAACCGCTCGATCGTGGCGTTGATGCTGGAAAGCCATCTCCATGGAGGCCACCAGCCGATCCCGGCGGACCTGAAGCAATTGAAATACGGTGTGTCCGTGACCGACCCCTGCATCGGCTGGGAGACTACGGAAAAACTCCTGCGATCCGCGCACGACAAATTGAAGTCCGCATTACCCGCACGCAAAGCCCCGACATAGCCGCCCCGCCGGTTTTCTGGGTCAGAAATCTGATGTCTGTCGACGGTTTCGGAACTGCCGGCGCTGAATATTTCTCCCTTCGATCAACGTTCTTCCCCGCGCCCGGGTTGCGGCCCCGCTCGGCCGGGGCTATTTATAAGTATGGTGCCCAGCGATCCCGTTTTAGCTTGAACTATGCAGATCCGCGCCAAGACCGACAATAATGCCTTGCCGGTCGGCTATCAATTAGGCGAATACACGATCAAGTCAGTGCTGGGCCATGGCGGCTTCGGCATTACTTACCTTGCCCAGGACACACACCTGGGATCGCTCGTGGCGATCAAGGAATATTTCCCCCAGGATTTTGCCGAGCGTGGCGCGAACTCCACGATTTATCCGCGCCTCGGCGGGGATGTCTCCGACGCCGAAATATACAACTGGGGATTGCAGGAATTCCTGAAAGAGGCCCAGGCACTGGCCCGGTTTAAGCATAATTATATTGTGCGCGTGTTGCGTTACCTCGAGGCGAATGGCACCGCCTACATGTCCATGGAGTACGAAGAAGGTGAAAGCCTGACGCGCTACCTGAAACAGCACGGGGGCTTTTTGAGCGAGCCTGACCTGCTGCGCGTCTTCCTGCCGATTCTAACGGGGTTGCATGCGGTGCATGACGCTGGACTGCTGCACCTCGACATCAAGCCCGACAACATTTACCTGCGCCGCAGCGGCCACCCCATGCTTATCGATTTCGGCTCGGCGCGCCAGCGCCAGCGCCACGGCAAGGCCGAGACCGGCCGCATCGCGCTCACGCGCGGTTACTCGGCGCTGGAGCAATATCCCGGCCATGGCGGCGTGATGGGACCGGCCACCGATGTCTATTCGGTCGGCGCCACGCTGTACCGTTGCGTCACCGGCCGCGAGCCGGTGGATTCGTTGGAACGTCACAAGACCATCGGCCAGGGAAAAATTGACCCCATGACGCCGACGACCCGGTTTGACCGACCGCTCTATGCGCCGCATATCCGTCAATGCGTGGACCTCGCCCTGCGCTTGCAGCCGGCGGATCGTCCTGCCTCGGCCCTGGCTCTGCAAAACGGGCTGATGGGCAAGGAGGCCAAGGAAGAGAAATCTGTCTCGTTATCGGTGCTGGGGCACGGTTCCGGATTTATCGGCGTGAGCGATGCCATCATGAAACCCCAGCGCAAGTCCAGGCCACGCGGTTTTTTGGAATCGACTTTTTTGTTGTTACTGGCCATCGCCGCCATGGCCGTTGCCTCCGTGAAAATCCTGATCGACACCGGCCGCCTGGACGAGAACGAACTGTACGCCCGTTTCGATCAGGTTCAGGCTCTGCCTTACGATGCCGGGCGCGAGATCAAGCGGTTTATCGACGCGCAATTGGGTATCAGGCAGACTGTAATCACACCGGTCGGTCCGGCAACGCCGCACCGCATCGTCAGGCCGAAGCGGCAGACGGAAAAACCCGTTCCAGTATTCATTCCCGCCAAGACGATTCATCTCACGCTGGCGGCGCATGCGCCGGTGACGGCGCTTGCGTTTCTGCACGGCAACGATGTACTGGCCGCGGCTTACGACGATGGCGTGGTAAATTTGTGGAATGCCGAGACCGGCGCGTTGCTATCGAACCTGGTCTCCAGCAAAGAGTCGCTTGGCGCGATGGCTGCGTCGCCCGACGGGCGGTGGCTGGCTTTCCCCGTGAACCCGAACGCGGTGCAGATTTGGGATGCTCAGGAAAAGGTCGCGGCTGCGAAACTTTCCGGCCATGCGGCGCCGGTGATGCGGCTCACTTTCTCCGCGGATGGCAAGCAATTGGTATCGATCGATCGTGATTCGGGCGTGATCCTGTGGGACATGGGGGAGTCCAAGAAAGTCTTCGATCTCCCCAAGGCCAGGCATGAAATTCTCGCATTGGCCGTCTCCTCGAACGGACGCGTGTTGGCCGGGGCTGACCTTGAAGGCGGCATACAGTATTGGAACCTCGCGGGCGGTCAGGAACTGGCGTATGTCCCGGCACACAAGGTCCCGGTCAGCACCCTTGCCTACTCACCGGACGGCAAATGGCTGGCTTCCGGCGGGCAAAAACACAATCTCAAATTGTGGAACGCCGGACTCGGGCGCGATGACCGCCTGCTGACCGATGTTCCGGAAGATGTGAATGTTCTGCAGTTCACTCCCGACAGCCAGTGGCTGTTGCTGGGTGGAACGAACCAGGCAGTGGAAGTCTGGAATGTGGAGCAGGGCCAGGTTGTTCACCGGCTCGCTGGGCACGATTACAGTGTTTCGGTGCTCACGCTTTCATCCGACGGTGAATATCTCGCGACGTCCGGCAATGACGGCAAAATCCTGGTCTGGAAATAACGCATTCAATATCCTGGCCCGTGCCGCCCAGCCCACGTATCCGCGATAATATCCCCCGATTTGCCGCAAAATGCCGGAGAAATGCCGCCCACGCGGCTGGCCCCCGGTTAAGTTAGAGTAACGACTGAATGGATCTCAGATTGGGGATCAAAAGCCGAATCTTTAGCGCCTATCTCCTGGTTTTGGCGCTGGGGGCCGTGCTCGCTTTCCAGGTATATACCGACAGTGAGCATGTCGCGGACAACTCCCGTGAGCTGGGCGAGAAAGAGCTGCCGCAACTGAACGCGCTCCTCGCGCTCAAGCTCGACCTGCGAGAACAGGAATCGGTGTTGTACCGCTATTACGTTGATCTCGACCGGACCCGTTTCCTCTCTGATTACACGCACATCGAAAACGTGTGTGTCTCGGGTTTCGTTAACCTCGCCGAGGCACTGAAGCAGCGCCGTCTGCTTCAGTCGGTGCAGGACGATTACGGTCGTCTCGGCCAGATCGGTCGTGACCTCGATGCGGTGCTGAAAAACAAACCACGCGACATGAAGCACGCTGCCAAGTTGTTGTCCGAGGCGGGAGAGGTGGTGGGCCGGATACACCGCGAACTCGATGCATTGGCGCTGGATATCCGCGCGCGTGTGGAGCAGAGCGGGGCGCGCGCCGGGTCCACGGTGGTAACGATGCAGAACCGAGTCCTCCTGTTTGCCGGCGCGATCTTCCTGGTTTCCCTGTTCGTGGGCTTCTACATCAACGCCTCCATCAACGAGCAGACCGAACGTCGCCGGCTTGCCATGTTCCCAGAGCGCAACCCAAACCCGGTGTTGCAGTTGTCGCCGACGGGAGATGTTATATATGCCAATCCGGGCACTGCGGAGTTATTGAATAAGATTGGCGCCGTGTCGAACGATGTGCATGCCTTGCTGCCACGGGACATCGACCAGCGGCTGTCGGCCCTGCGCGCCATGTCCACGAGATACGAGCTGTGGGAATACCTGATCGAAGGGGGACGTACGCTCGAATGTGGAATTCATTGGATGCCCGATCTGGAAATATTCCACGTCTACGTAACCGACGTGACCGAACGCAAGCGTGCACAGGAAGGGCTTATACATCAGGCTTATCACGACGCGCTGACCAAGCTACCGAACCGGCTGATGTTTGAGGAGGAGTTTGAGCGACGCGTATACGCCAACGATCGCGCCGGCATGCACGCCGCGTTGTTGTTAATGGGCGTTGACCGTTTTCGGGTGGTGATTGAAAGCATGGGCCATGACATTGGCGATTTGCTGCTGCAAGCGGTGGCGGCGCGTCTCAAGCATTTGCTCGGAGAGGTGCGCGGACAGGTGCGTGAATCGACGCTGTACCGCATGGAAGGCGACCGTTTCGCCATCCTGGTGCCGGGCTTCGCCACCAGCCAGAACCCGGTGTGGCTGGCCGAGCAGATTCTCGAGGAAATGCAACAGCCGTTCCATGCCCTCGGCCGCGAGTATCATCTGAGCCTGAGCATCGGTATCAGCGTCTATCCTTTAGACGGCCAAGACGCGGCGACGCTCTTACGCAACGCCGAAACCGCCATGCAACGCGCCAAGCTTCATGGCGGTGCCGGTCTCGAATGCTATACCCGCGACATGAACGAGCGCGCCGCCGAGTGGCTGGCGCTCGAAAACGAGCTGCGTCATGCCGAGGAACACGGCGAGCTGCGCTTGTATTATCAACCGCAAGTCGATGTCGCGAGCGGCCGGGTGATCGGCGCGGAGGCGCTGCTGCGTTGGGAACATCCGGAACGTGGCCTGCTCGTGCCATCGCAATTTCTGTCCTTGTCCGAGGAATCCGGACTCGTGGTCTCGCTTGGCGAATGGGTGTTGTACACAGCCTGCGCGCAAGCGGCCGCCGCGAACACGCCCGAAATGCAAGCGCTTACCGTGTCGGTCAATATCTCGTCGCGCCAGTTCGCTCTGCCTGACCTGCCAAAGCGCATCGCTGCCATCCTGAAGGAGGCCGGGCTGCCGCCTCAACGACTCGAGATCGAGATAACGGAAGGCGTGGCGATGAAAGACATTGCGCGCACCACGGCCATACTCACTGAATTGAAACAGTTCGGCGTGCGCATCGCGGTGGACGATTTCGGCACCGGCTTTTCGTCACTGAGTTACCTCAAGCGCTTTCCGCTGGACAAGCTCAAGATTGATCAGTCGTTCGTGCGTGGGCTGCCGGCCGACGAAAACGATGCGGCGATCACCCGTGCCGTGATCGTGCTCGGCCAAAGCATGAAGCTCACGGTCATCGCCGAGGGGGTGGAAACGCGCGCGCAGCTGGAACTATTGCGCGAACAAGGTTGCGACGAATACCAAGGGGATTATTTCAGCAAACCGCTCCCGACCCGGGAGTTCGTGGAATTGCTTGTACGCACCCGCGATTCCGCCTCCGACTGACGCACGGCAGGGGATCAGTCAACAGTAAGGACGACCTTGCCCCGGGTTTTCCCGGTAGCCAACAGGGCATGGGCCTCAGCGGCCTGTTCGAGTGGTAAGGTTTTGTCGACGTGGATGCGCAGCTCGCGCGCCTCGAACAGCTCGGTGCCGCGGCGCAGGATTTCGCCCTGGTGTGTCATGGCCTCGGTCAGGTCGAAGAACACCGGGATCAGCATCAACTCGAAACTGACGCGCTGGTTGCGCACGCGCGGCACGCTCCAGTTGATCTCGGGCCCTGGTGCCAGCAGCGTGACGACGTCGCCATAATAGCGCACGGCGGAAAAGGTTTCGGCCAGCGTTTTCCCGCCCACGGTATCGAAGGCAATATCCACCCCCTTGCCACCTGTCCATTCAAGGACGGCCTCGACGAAATTCTTTTCCTTGTAATTGATCGCGAGATTGGCACCGAACGACCGGGCATACTCGGCCTTGTCGGCCGAACCGACCGTGGTACACACTTCCGCGCCGGCGATGCGCGCCAGCTGGATGGCGATATGCCCGACACCGCCGGCGCCCGCATGTACCAGTAGCTTGTGCCAGGATTTCATTCCGGCCCGGTCGTGCAGCGCCTCCCACGCCGTGATTAATACGAGTGGCACTGCCGCGGCATCGGTGAAACTCATGCGCTTCGGTTTCCGCGCCGCCAGCCGGTAATCCACCAGCGCCGCCTCGGCGTAACTCCCGAGCCGATCACGCACCGGGCCCTGGGAGTAATAAACCTCGTCTCCGGGCTCGAAGCCGGTTACGGCCGAACCCACCACCTGCACGACACCTGCTCCGTCGCAACCGAGCACCGGGGCGATCGGTCCCGGGTAAGCTTTGGGATTGGCGCGCATCTTGGTGTCCACCGGGTTCACGCCCGCGGCCTTCACGCGCACGAGCATGTCGGTGGCGCGCGTGAGTTTTGGTTCCGGCAGGTCCTGAAGTTGCAGCACTTCCGGGCCGCCGGGAGTGGTCATGACAATGGCTTTCATGGCGGGAATAATGACGCAGGCATGTTGAATAGTCTATTCAATTGCATATCAGAACGATGAGCCCGGACCTTTCAGGAATTCGAACTCCGCCGGCGTGGACAGTCGGCCAAGAAGGGCGTTGCGGTGCGGAAAGCGCCCGAAACGGTCAATAATCTCTTTGTGTTTCTTCGCAAAATCCAGGTAATAACGAAATGGTTGTTTTAAATCTTCTGCTACAACATTGTATAACGCTGAAAAAAATTCCACACTCTGGGATTGATCTTGGGCATCTTCGGAATGTTCAAACGGAATATAAACGAATACCCGCTCCACCGGGCGCAACGGCTTGTCCCAGCCACGGTCGAGCGCCACGCGCGCCAGTTGTTTTGCCCGCGCGTCATACATGAATGACTCGGGTTTTCCGCGATGGATGTTGCGCGGGAACTGGTCGCAAAGGAGTATCCGCGCCAGGTGTCCGCGCGGTTTCGCGCTCCAGGATTCCAGCGCACCGCGCATTTCCTCTGCCAGCAGCGGCTCGAAGCGCCGCCGGATTTCTTCGTCAACTTCCGGGTCTTTCTTCCACCACAGCGCTGACTTTTCGCGGATAACATCGGCGTCGTCATAGAAAACGCCTAGCCAGTAGCGCAATATCGAATCGATGGTTTCCATGTCAAGGAATTGACCTAAGCATCGATACTGTATCATTCCGGTTAAAAAAGCCGATCAACATCCCGTTGGAGAGGGGATTGGCCTTATAATCTGCGCTGAGGAGGCCTCAAATCCTGTTACGCTCCAGCGTCCGCACGGGTCCATGTTTTCAGTTCAGTAAAAGGAGGATTCGCCATGGGAACAATCAGCGAAAAGGTAGAACGCCAGGTGGTGCTGTTGGATGAAAACAAGACCAGCTACGAGGCCGCGGTTCTGATGTCTGAAAAGCACATCGGATCGGTGGTGGTCACGCGCAATTCCGAGATCGTCGGCCTGTTTACCGAACGCGACCTGATTCACCGGGTCATCCACGAGCGCCGGAATCCAGAAAATGTCACGATCAAGGAAATCATGCGCACAAAAGTGCCGATGGTGACAATCGACGAGAGCAGTGAAAAATGCATCGAACTCATGAAGCAACACAAATGCCGACATCTCTTGGTGTTCGACGTGGATACCTTCGTTGGGATAATTTCGCTACGCGACCTGTTGGTGCTGTTGCTGGAGGAAAAGGAAGAGCTGATCAATCAGCTCACGAAGTACGTCACGACCTGACGACCGCTAGAATACCCTGAAGTAACGCAGCGCAATCCCCAGCAGCACCAGCGTCAACAGGATTTTCAGCCAGCGGTCACGCAGAAGGCGCGACAGGCGTGGTCCGAGCCAGGCGCCTGCCACGGTTCCCGCGAGCATCCATCCGAGCAGCGCCAGGTCGAGGTGCACTCCGAGCACGACGTAATTAGCTATCGAGGCACCCGAACTCACGAATATGGCGAGTGCCGCGGTGCCGGCGATCACGAACATCGGCAGGTGCAGTATCATCGCCATGAACGGCACCAACAGGAATCCGCCGCCCACGCCCAGTGCCGAAGACACAATCGCAATGGCCAGTCCCGCCGCGAACGCCGCCCAAGGGCGGTAGCGGAAACGCTCCTCGCCAAAGTCGAATTCCGCGCGCCATGGCGACCAGCGGCGACTGTGCACGCCGACCGTGCATGTTTCGCCGCCGGTGGCGATCAGCCCCTCGAAAGCGGCGACGGCGCGTGCCGTGTGCGCCTTCGGCGTCCCGGCTAGGCGCAGCGACCACGCCAGCTGGATCGCGATTCCAAGCACCAGTAAGGCAAACACGGGGCGGAACACATGGATATCGGCGAGATAGCGCACCGACAGGTTGCTGCCGATCACCGCTCCGGCGATTCCGCCGACGCCAAGCACCATCGCCAGCGGGATGACCAGGCGGCACTGGCGGTAATACGCCGGCACCGCGACCAGCGGCGTCACCAGCGTGAGCATCTGCGCCATGGGCTTCACCTGGTTTGGGTCGGTCAACCCGATGACCGAGAT
>DATCZH010000172.1:0-2815 GCA_036526015.1 Sulfuricaulis sp. | reverse complement strand
GAGCGCCAACGCCCGGCGCCGGGCGGAGTTTCAATCGGCCACCGTGACATTACGGCCGGCACCCTCGGTTGTTTGGTGAAGAAAAACGGCCAGGTCATGATTCTCTCCAACAACCATGTGCTGGCCAACAGCAATGACGCGCAAGCGGGTGATCCTATCCTACAACCCGGGCCAATTGACGGCGGCAAGTTGCCCGCCGACCTCATTGCCGAGTTGCACCAGTTCGTGCCGATCAACTTCGGCGATCCCCCGCCCCCGAGCAATTGCAAATTCGCCAGCGGCATGATCGCTTTCTTGAACGCCGGGTGCCATGTCATCGGCAGCCGCACGCGTTACAGCATCCATCGCATTCAGACATCAGATAACCTGGTGGACGCTGCCATCGCGCGCCCAGTGAAGGCGGCTGACGTGAGCCAGGATATTCTGGAAGTTGGGCGGATCGCAGGCCAGGGACGCGG
The DNA here is from genome assembly GCA_036526015.1 of Sulfuricaulis sp. GTDB lineage: Bacteria > Pseudomonadota > Gammaproteobacteria > Acidiferrobacterales > Sulfurifustaceae > Sulfuricaulis. The sequence continues at coordinate 2,357 of DATCZH010000172.1, read as the reverse complement.
CGAACTCGGCATGCAGCTCCAGAAGAGTGGGCGCACCACGGGTTTCACCCGCGGCGAGATCACGCAGGTGGCGGTGACCGTCAAGGTAAGTTATGGGACGGGGCGCGAGGCGGTTTTCACCGACCAGCTCATGGCCGGTGCCATGAGCCAGGGCGGCGACAGCGGTTCGGGTGTGCTGGACGGCGACAAACGCCTCGTCGGATTACTCTTTGCTGGCAGCGACAACAGCACTATCATCAATCGCATAGAGCACGTCTTTTCGACCCTCGGTTTGTCGTTATGAAGTATGGAGTAGTTGTATTACTTTTGATCCTGGCCGCGGGAGGATTGCTGGCCAATGGAGATCGCATGCCTCTGACCATTGAGCAAGTGAAAGCCGCCCATGAGCGCGAGTTGCTGGCTCAGCCCGGCGTGGTATCCGTAGGCATTGGGCGCGATGACCATGGCCGCTCAGAAATTGTCGTTGGCCTCGACAAGCCGCACGCGCAAACCCAAGCGACCCTGCCGCGCGTGCTCGAAGGCTACGCGGTGCGGACTGAAATTGTAGGCACAATACGGGCGCGCTAGGGGGATAAGTTACATAAGGCGAGCGTAAGATAAACTTGCGTTATACTTTGCCCGGATGAGCACCCCCGCCCCACAAGTTAAAGAAATCCCTTACGACAAAATTCGCGCGGTTGAATGGGAAAATGGCCGGCTGAAACTTATCGACCAGCGAATTCTCCCCCGCAGACTTGAGCATCTCTATCTCGACCATCTTTCGGATGCTGCCAAGGCGATTACCGACATGGTGGTGCGTGGGGCACCGGCCATTGGCGTGACCGCGGCCTACGCGGTGGTGTTGGCGGCGCGGGACCGTTACCAGGAAAACCCCAACGGCTGGCAGAAGGCGATTCAGCCGGACCTTGAATTGTTGGCCCAAGCGCGCCCCACGGCGGTGAATCTGCGCTGGGCGGTGGGGCAAATGCGTGGGGTAATATATAGCGGCATTGTAGGCGAACCGGTGTCGCGGCTGCTCGCCGAAGCGCAGCGCATCCACGCCGAGGATATTGTTGCCAACCGGCGCATGGGCGAGTTGGGCGCAGCGCTGATCGCGAAAGACAGCGGGGTGCTAACGCACTGCAATACCGGCGCACTGGCAACGGGAGGTTATGGCACTGCACTCGGAGTCGTGCGCGCCGGCTACGCCACTGGAAAGATCAAAAACGTGTTTGCCGATGAGACCCGCCCCTGGCTCCAGGGGGCGCGCCTGACGGCTTGGGAGCTGGTGCAGGAAGGCATTCCGGCCACACTGATCGCCGACAGTGCCGCGGCCTATTTAATGAAGCAGAGCAAGGTGGCATGGGTGATCGTGGGCGCGGACCGCATTGCTGCCAATGGCGATACCGCCAACAAGATCGGCACTTACATGACGGCAGTGGCGGCGCGTCACCACGGGGTTAAATTCATGGTAGTGGCGCCCACCAGTACCGTGGACATGAATACACCCGATGGGACCGCCATACCCATCGAGACCCGCTCCGAGGCCGAAGTGCTCAACTTCGGTGGTACACGCACTGCACCCGAGGGTATCCAGGCCTGGAACCCCGCCTTCGATATAACACCGGCGGAACTGATCGACGCCATCGTGACGGAAAAAGGCGTGGTCGAAAGACCTACCCGCGAGAAACTGGCCGCCCTGATGAAAAAAAGTTAAAAACTAGCTTGTTTTAAGCATCTTTTTGTCATCTATCTTCCAAACGAGAAGCCCGCTTATTAAGTGCAGTGGAGGCGGGTTACATGGTAAAATTCCGCGCTTTCTCCGGTCACCCGGATAGGTAAAAAACAATTACTTTCAGTAGGTTACATCCCATCGGGTGACCGAATCCGACATGGAACAATTCGCCAAAGAAACCATCCCGGTCAATCTCGAAGACGAGATGCGACGGTCCTATCTCGATTACGCCATGAGTGTGATCGTGGGCCGGGCGCTGCCGGACGTGCGCGACGGCCTGAAGCCGGTGCACCGCCGCGTGCTGTTCGCCATGCACGAACTCGGCAACGACTGGAACAAGGCTTATAAGAAATCCGCACGCGTGGTCGGCGACGTCATCGGTAAATATCACCCGCACGGGGATACCGCGGTCTACGACACCATCGTGCGCATGGCGCAGAACTTCTCGCTGCGTTACATGCTGATCGACGGTCAGGGCAACTTCGGCTCAGTCGACGGCGATGCGCTACACCGAAATCCGCATGGCGCGCATCGCGCACGAGATGCTGGCCGACCTCGACAAGGAGACGGTCGACTTCGCGCCCAATTACGACGGCTCGGAGAAAGAGCCTGTGGTACTGCCCGCCCGAATTCCAAATCTGTT
>DATCZH010000171.1:0-9925 GCA_036526015.1 Sulfuricaulis sp. | reverse complement strand
CCCCGGGAGTTCGACTCCCCTGAAGGGCCGTGGTAGACCACCACGTTGATAGGCTCCATGTGTAAGCGCCGTAAGGCGTTGAGCTAAGGAGTACTAATTGCCCGTGTGGCTTGACCATATAACACCCAAAACGCCGGGTGTTTGGTCGAAGCCAACGCAACATCCCGCGCTTTTTACATACTGACACTGCCCGAACATAGGTTGCGCCGCGATTGCGACGCAACGTAAAAGGTCTGCCTGGCGGCCATAGCGAGTGGGAACCACCCGATCCCTTTCCGAACTCGGAAGTGAAACTGCTCAGCGCCGATGATAGTGTGGGGTTTCCCCACGTGAAAGTAGGACACTGCCAGGCTTTTATTTCAGAAACCCCAGCCAGAAATGCTTGGGGTTTCTTTTTTTTGTGTCTTGCTTGTACGTGGGACACGTGAAAAATTTGCATCCCCGGCTTCGCATCGGTATTTTCATGTACCGCCCCTGTCGGGAGCGATCTGGGAAAGCCACCGTCCGTCCGAAGGGCGAACCAAGGGGGGTGTGGCGAGTCAAGGCAGGACATTGCCAGATTATTATTAATATACTCGATGGTTCAGGTATCGGTTTTATTATTGCCGTTTGTCCGTCAAGACTTGATTGGTATGGAAAATCAGCTAGGGTTTACAGAAACAGCATCAGGAATAGCACACCCGCGAATCTGTCCAAGTGTGAGATAATCTTTGCCGAGATGAGAATTCCCGTACTCAGTAGATCCAACGCGGTTTCACGCGATGGAAAGGATGGATTCGGCGCAGAAATCACCGCCACGAGGCGGATGAAACTGCTCAGTTATAATATCCAGGCCGGTATCGCCACGAACGGCTACCGCCACTACCTCACGCACAGTTGGAAACACGTCCTCCCTTGTCCCAAACGCCTCGATAATCTCGACCGCATCGCGAAACTTGTCGGTGGCTTCGATATTGTAGGACTTCAGGAAGTGGATGGCGGGAGCCTGCGGAGCGGTTTTATCAACCAGACAGAGTATCTCGCGCTATCCGCGCGTTTTCCCTACTGGTATGACCAGACCAACCGCAATCTCGGGAAATTTGCCCAGCACAGCACAGGAATATTAAGCCGCTTGTGCCCTGCGGAAGTGACGGAGGTGAAACTTCCCGGCATGATCCCGGGCCGGGGCGCGCTGACAGTGCGTTTTGGCCATGGCACGGATGCGCTGATTCTTGTGATTGCCCATCTGGCGCTGGGACGGCGTGCACGCTTCCGTCAACTTGAATGTATTGCCGATATCATCGGTAATTTCCGTCACGCGATCGTGATGGGAGACATGAATTGCAGTACGGACAGCCGTGAGATTGACTGGTTGGTGAAACACTCATCATTGCGTGAGCCCGCACATCACTACCCAACTTTTCCCAGCTGGCGCCCGTCGCGTAATCTGGATCAAATCCTGGTGACATCATCTCTTAAGGTCGAAAGGATTGAAGCGCTGAACTACGCCTTTTCGGACCATTTGCCGATTGTGATGGAAATCGCGTTACCCATGGCGCTTCCTTGGTATGATGATCAAACCTTGGCGACACCGGGATTGGCGCTGGCCGGCGCGGCGGCCTGATTAACGACCCGATCAGATTTTTTTCAGTTCCTCGATAATCATTTCCACCAGATTCACCCCCGCTGGGCCCATCCCGCGCGACAGTTTTTCGACATCGTCCTCTCCCTGTTCCATTTTTGACAGCGCCGAAGCCAGAAGTGCCATGTCGCCGCCGGCCTGGCGCATCTGATTCGCCATGTCCGCGAGCGCGCGCAGTGCTTCGACGTCTCCCTTTCGGGCCGCAGCGACCATCGAGGCCAGGCCTGGCGCAGCATGCTCCGGGTTCGGCGTGGCGTTCAGGTCGGGCAGGGTTTCAGGATTTTGCAGACCGCGCAGGATCGCCTCCGTGATAACGCGGTCCTCTTCGTCCAAATCCTGCAAGACACTGACGTCCCGTTGACCGCCCAGAATTCGCCGGATGGAGGCCACCAACCGGTTCCAGCCATTTTCTTCCGATAACTTCAGGACATGTTCCAGTTTCGGCAACAGATCGCGGTTCTGACAGGTGTGCACTACCGCATGCACCAGTCCGGCGTGGGCCGATAAAATTTGTTGTTCTTTGTCAGGCAGGGTGGGCAGCGTGAACACCTTTCAGGCTTTGAGGGATGGCGTAAATATACTACGCTTGCGCCAATCGAATAAATCAAAAGAAAACTTCCCTATGATTGGTCTGTTGCAGCGTGTGCGTTCGGCCCGTGTCGAGATTGAAAACAAGACTGTCGGCGCCATTGAGCGCGGGTTGCTGGTGCTGGTCGGCATGGAGCAGGGTGACGACGAGTCGCGCGCCGACCGAATACTTGAACGGCTGTTGGGATACCGTGTCTTCCCGGACGCCGCCGGCAAAATGAATCTCAGCGTGCGCGACATCGGAGGCGGATTATTGCTGGTGCCGCAGTTCACGCTGGCGGCCGATACGGACAAGGGCATGCGCCCGAGTTTCACCCCCGCCGCCGCGCCGGCGTTGGGACAGCGCCTTTTTGATTACTTGGTCACCCAGGCGCGAACACGGCACGAACCCGTGGGGGCGGGCGTATTCGGGGCCGACATGCAGGTAACGCTGACCAATGACGGCCCAGTGACATTCTGGCTGGATGTTCGGTGAATCCGCGGATTTTCTAGTCGTTATCATCACCGTGTTCAACGGGCCGCCTGGTTGGGTTAGGCTCTGAACATGGGCAAAGAAATCACCCGCAGTCACTTCAATAAGCGTGATTTTTCCGCCTTTGAATCCCGCCTGCGCGAGGAAACCGCGGTACTGCAGGAATGGTTTGAGCGCGATCGTTTTTCACCGACACATGGCGTAGGCGGTTTCGAGGTGGAATGCTGGTTGATCGACGGCGAGGGTTACCCCGCCCCGATCAACGACCTGTTTCTCGACAAGCTTCAGTCTCCTCTGGTAGTGCCGGAGCTGGCCAAGTTCAATGTTGAGATCAATACGCCTCCCCTGCGCCTGCAAGGCGGTGCCCTGCGCTGCATGCAGGAAAATCTCGACAATCTCTGGAATCTTGGCAACGAGGTAGCGGCGACGCTGTATACGCGGCTGATCATGACTGGCATTCTCCCGACAGTGGGAGAGCAGATGTTGTCTCTCGCCAACATATCGGACAGAACGCGTTTTCGCGTGCTGAATGAACAAGTGTTGCGCTGCCGCCAGGGTGCGCCCCTTGAGCTTAATATCCCGGGTCCGCAACCACTGCACACTTATCATACGGATGTAATGCTGGAATCGGCGGCGACTTCCTTCCAGATCCATCTGCAGGTCGCGCCGGGCCAGGATGCGCGGTTTTACAATGCCGCCATCATCCTGTCCGCGCCGATGGTGGCGGCCTGCGCCAACTCTCCCTATCTTTTCGGGCACGATCTTTGGGATGAGACGCGCATCCCGCTTTTCGAGCAGGCCGTCTCGCTCTGCCCGCCGGATGGGGAGGATTGCCCGCCGGGCCGTGTCAGCTTCGGCAAAAGATACGTGCAACAATCCCTGTTGGAGTGTTTTCTTGAAAATTTGCACGATCACCCGGTGCTGATGCCGGAATTGTCGGACAACCCCCCGCAGCGATTGTCACATCTGCGTTTGCACAATGGCACGATCTGGCGCTGGAACCGCCCGCTGATCGGTTTCGATGCTGATGGAACGCCGCACCTTCGAATTGAACACCGTGTGGCCGCTGCTGGCCCGAGCGTGGTCGACACGCTGGCGAACGCGGCGCTGTTTTTCGGTCTGGTGCAATCACTGGCCACAGAGACAATACCCTTGGAATCCCGTTTGTCGTTCGATCAGGTGCGCGCCAATTTTTATGCCGCCGCGCGTGAAGGTCTGAGAGCCCGCGCCATTTGGTTAGACAACCGCGAAATGACCATGCGAGATTTGCTGCTTCAGAAATTATTGCCCATGGCGCGGCAAGGGCTGCAATCGCTGGGAATCGCCCGGGAGGATAATGAATATTATCTCGGAATCGTCGAAGCGCGCGTCAAAAGCGGACGCAACGGTGCCGGGTGGCAACGATCTTATGTGGAAAAACACGGAGCCGACATGCGCGCCCTGACCGCGGCCTATGCCAAGCGTCAACGCCTTGGCGCGCCGGTGCATGAATGGGATGTCTGAGATGCTGCAAATATTGACGCAACTCCCTTCGCGTTTGCTGGAAGTCGGGGTTCCACGGTTGCACGAAGTGCTGTCCGGTCCGACACTGATGCATCTGCCGGGGCGGCGCACGGAACCCCTGTTTGTTTCTGTGTTGCTGCACGGGAACGAAGACACCGGCTGGTATGCGGTGCAGTCCTTGCTGCGTAATTATCATGACCGAGAGTTGCCCCGCGCGTTGTCCCTATTCGTCGGCAATGTGGCGGCGGGCCGCGAGGGCGTTCGCTTTCTAGGCGGCCAGCCGGATTACAACCGAATCTGGGAGGACTTGCCAGGTGTGGCCGGATTGCCCGAACGCGAAATGATGCGCCGCGTTGTCGATGAATTGCGCGCACGGAAAGTCTTCGCCAGCGTCGACGTGCACAACAACAGCGGCATCAATCCGCACTATGCTTGTGTGCGACGTCTCGAACACCGGTTTTTCCAGCTTGCCACGCTGTTCAGCCGCACTGTGGTGTATTTCACCCGGCCGCGTGGCGTACAAACCGCGGCTTTTTCCGAATTGTGCCCGGCGGTGACCGTCGAATGCGGCCAAGCCGGGCAAGCGCACGGAGTGGCCCACGCCGCTGATTACCTGGAGGCCTGCCTGAATCTCGCGGCCATTCCCGAGCACAAGGTGGCGGCGCACGACATTGATTTGTTCCATTCCGTAGCGATCGTCAAGGTTCCCGCCGATGTGAGTTTCGGTTTCGGGGACGAGGCCGTCGACATCCGTTTCGCCGACGGGCTCGATTACATGAATTTTCGTGAACTGCCCGCCGGCACCTTGTTGGGATGGGTGAAAGACGGGAACCGGGCGCGCCTGCAGGTGCAGGACGAGAAGGGGAGCGAAGTCAGCGGAAATTACATCACCATGGTAAACGGGGAGATCCGTACGGCCGTTCCGGTCATGCCCTCCATGCTGACAACGAACGCTGACGCCATCCGTCAGGACTGCCTATGCTACTTCATGGAACGGCACCACGATTTCTACGGATCAGCCGCCTGATTTTATCAGGGGGTGGTCGTATCAGGCCCGATCGATCGGAAACGCGATGACCTCTTCGATAGTGCGTGCGCCACTCGCGACCATGACCAGCCGGTCAAGGCCGAGCGCCACGCCGGAACAGTCCGGCAGTCCGTGTTCCAGCGCCGATAGCAGTCTTTCATCGATAGGCACGCCCAGCATGCCGTCAGCCGCACGAAAATGCAATTGGTGATCGAAGCGCAAGCGCTGTTCCTCCGCATCGCTGAGCTCGTGGAAACCGTTCGCAAGCTCCACGCCATTCAAGTAAAGCTCGAAACGCGCGGCCACCGGCGGGTTGCCCGGCTGGAGGCGAGCGAGCGAGGCCTGGGAGGCGGGGTAATCATATAAAAAAGTCAGTCGTCCCTGACCGAGCTTCGATTCGATCACGTGCGTGAGCAGCAGGTCGCGCCAGGCGGCGGTATCGTTGCGCGTCATCAAGTCTTTGGGGAAATCGATGTTGTGACGCTTCGCGACTGTCGTGTAATCGGCGACCGTTGCTGTGTGTGGATCAATATCCGCGTGGCGCAGAAAGGCTTCTCGGTACGTCACCCGCTCAGGCGGATCAAGTTTCAAAATTGGTGCGAGCAGTGACATCACGAGCTCAGTGGTTTCGGTCATCAAGCGGTGCTGATCGAAACTTACACGATACCATTCGAGCAAGGTGAATTCCGGATTGTGCCGCTGCCCGGATTCGCCATCGCGAAAAACCTTGCAGATCTGGTAAATCGAATCACAGCCTGCCGCCAGCAATCGTTTCATGGGAAATTCCGGCGAGGTATGCAGATAGAGCGTCTGCCCGTGCGGGAACCGGGGTCCGGTGTAACGTGTGGTAAAACTCGCCAAGGCCGGATCGGTGGCGGCGGCGGAGGAAAGGACGGGGGTTTCCACCTCGAGGACCCCGCGCGCTGAAAAAAACGCCCGGATCTGTTGCAGCAGCCGGGCGCGGAGCTCCAGGACTTCCAGGGTGGCAGTGGACCGCCAGTCGCCGGAAGATTTATTCTTCACGACTTAAGCGCGCGCGAGGTATTCGCCGGTGCGGGTGTTGACCTTTATGGTCTCGCCGTTTTGCACGAACAGCGGTACGCGCACCACCGCACCGGTTTCCAGCGTGGCTGGCTTTCCGCCGCCGCCGCTGGTGTCGCCCTTGAGGCCCGGATCGGTTTCGACGATCTTCAGGATCACCGTGTTCGGCGGCTCGACGATGAGCGGTACGCCATTCCAGAGCGTGAGCAGGCAAACGTCCTGTTCCTTCATCCACTTGGCGTTGTCACCGACGGCGTTTTTGTCAGCCGCCAACTGTTCGTAGCTTTGCGGATTCATGAAGTGCCAGAACTGCCCATCGTTGTAGAGGTATTGCATCTCGACATCAACCACGTCGGCCGCCTCGATGGATTCGCCAGATTTGAACGTGCGTTCGATGGTACGTCCTGTCTTGAGATTGCGAATGCGCACGCGGTTGAAGGCCTGGCCTTTGCCGGGCTTCACGAACTCGTTTTCCACGATGCTTGCCGGGTCGCCGTCGAGCATGACCTTGAGACCAGCCTTGAATTCATTGGTACTGTAAGTTGCCATCACACACCTTTAATATTGCATCTGTAAAAAATGAGCGCGCTATGATACCGAATACTTCCGAATTAAGGCAGGTGCCCGCATGGCAATCGAGCTTGTCCCTTGCCATCAATGACCCGGCCGTATTGCTTGCCGCCGTGGGTGTCGGAGAAGAATGGCTCCCGGCCGCGCGGGCGGCGGCGCGACTCTTTCCGCTGCGCGTACCGCGTGAGTTCGTCGCGCGCATGCGCCAGGGCGACCCACATGACCCCTTGTTACGGCAGGTATTGCCACTCGCCGAAGAGTGCCTGACGACGGAGGGCTTTAGCGTCGATCCGGTCGGCGATATTGCGGCCATGGCGGTACCCGGCGTGTTGCATAAATACCAGGGCCGGGTTCTGCTGACGGTCACCGGCGCCTGTGCCGTGCATTGCCGTTACTGTTTCCGTCGTCATTTTCCTTATGCGGATGCAAACCCGGCAATCGACCAATGGCGCGGCGCCCTGGATTACATCGCGGGGGATAATTCGATCTCGGAAGTTATCCTGAGCGGCGGAGATCCGCTGACACAGACTGACCGTCGACTGTCCTGTCTGGTTCGTTCCCTGGCGTCCATACCGCATCTGCGCCGTCTGCGCCTGCATACCCGCGTGCCTATCGTGTTGCCGGATCGCGTCAATGATGAATTGTTGGCCTGGATCCGTCGTACAGGGCTCAAGACGGTTATCGTGCTGCATGTCAACCATCCCCAGGAAATCGATGCCTCGGTCCGGTTGATGGCCGGCACATTGAAGGAGAGTGGGGTGGAACTGCTGAATCAATCAGTGTTACTGCGCGGTGTCAACGACAAGGTGGAGACTTTGGTATCCCTGAGTGAGAGTTTGTTCGACGCCGGGGTACTTCCCTATTATCTTCACATGCTCGATCGAGTCCAGGGAGCAGGGCATTTCGAGGTTACTGAAACCGTGGCCCGAAGCCTTATGCAGGAACTTAACCATCTCCTGCCGGGTTATCTGGTGCCGCGATTGGTGCGTGAAATTCCCGGCATGCCGGGAAAAGTTTCGGTGATGTAAAAAGGCTCCGTTGTTCGTTATGCCACCTGTCGGTTTATTCATGTATGTGTAGGTGGTTGAGCGGTATATTGAATATTCAATGCATATATTTATTATGATTAATAAAATTAATCTTCAAGAAAACTATATCTCATCTTATTAATCATCAGCTCTAAGCGATCTCTTGTGTATAGCGCCGGAGTTCGGCTGAGGCAATAAATTCCTCGTGGAAGAAAAACTAGGTCGGCGCGCATGCACCGCCTTATTCATAACCGTTTCGAGAAAAGGATAAATGGCGAATTCAAGCCTTGGTGCTTTATCGGCTGATTAAGCCCCTGGGTGGGTCGTTCGCCTTGGCTGGAAGTCGAGTTCTTCTTGAATGCCTTGATTTTGAGGCTTTTCTCATTTCGAAAAATATCCCTGTCGCATTGGTAAAATATATATATGATATTGCCGTTTTGAATCCAGTCCTGTAGCAATACTGAATATCGTTGAGTAGTCGAAAGATGATTGTTTAGCGATATGATGAATCGATTCATCTATGGCATCGACCAACTTAGTAAGACGGTCGGCCATGCATTCTCTTGGTGCATCGTCATTCTGACGCTCGGCACCGTCTATGAAGTATTCGTGCGCTATTTGCTGAACGATCCCACCAGCTGGGCGTTCGACATGAGCTACATCATGTATGGAGCCGTATTCTACATGGCCGGTGCCTATACGTTGTCACGTGGCGGTCATGTGCGCGCCGACATGTTCTTCCGCCTGTTGCAACCGCGCACCCAGGCAATCGTCGAGCTGGTACTGTACGTGCTGTTCTTCTTTCCCGGCATCTTGGCGCTGATCCATTCGGGTTCACTGTTTGGTTGGGACTCGGCCAGGATCTTTGAGTCGAGCGTCAACAGTCCTGCAGGCGTACCGATCTGGCCGGTCAAAATGATGATTCCGTTCGGCGCTGGGTTGATCGCGTTGCAGGGTCTGGCCGAGATGCTGCGCTGCATCGTGTGTATCCGCGATGGCGAGTGGCCTTCTCGGCTGCATGATGTCGAGGAACTGGAGAAACAGATCATCGCGGAGGCAGCCGCGAAGCGGGCGCGAGAGGACGGGGGGGCCGCTGTATGAGCAATCCTGTCATCGCCCTGGTGATGTTGGGAATTCTGGTTTCCGCGATCATGATAGGTTTTCCGGTCGCGTTCACGCTGATGGCGCTGGGCGTGGGCTTCGGTTACTACGCGTACTTCCAGCCCAACCAGGCGTTTTTTGATAATCGCGTGTTCGATTTGCTGACGCAGAACACGTTCACGGTGATTAACAACGACGCGCTGGTCTCGATCCCGCTGTTCCTGCTTATGGGCTACTTGGTCGAGCGCGCCAACATCCTCGATAACCTATTCCTCAGCCTGCAGCTGGCGTTGAAACGCCTCCCGGGGTCGCTGGCGGTGGCGACGCTTGCCACCTGTGCGCTGTTTGCCACCGCCACCGGCATCGTCGGTGCGGTGGTGACGCTGATGGGCTTGCTGGCCTACCCGCAGATGATGAAGGCCGGCTACGATCCGAAAATCGCTGCCGGGGTGGTTTGCGCTGGCGGATGTCTGGGCATCCTGATCCCGCCGTCGATCATGCTGATCGTCTATGCGGCGCAGGCTTCAATTTCGGTGGTCAAGCTCTATGCCGCCGCGCTGCTGCCAGGCTTCCTGCTCGCCGGCATGTACATCGCCTACGTTGTGATCTTGTCCATCGTCAAGCCAGGGGTGGCTCCGCCGCTGCCTAAGGAGAAGAGCAACTTCTCCAGACGTCAGGTAGTGGCAATGCTGTTCAAGTCATTCGTGCCGCTCGCGGCGCTGATTCTTTCCGTGTTGGGCGCCATCATGTTCGGTCTGGCCACGCCAACCGAGGCCGCCGCGGTCGGTGCATTCGGCGGTTTCGTGTTGGCGATGCTCTACCGCTCCCTCACTTGGCCGCGCTTCAAGGAATCGGTCTACTTGACGGCGCGCACTTCAGCCATGGTGTGCTGGCTGTTCGTCGGCTCGGCGACCTTTGCCTCGGTGTTTGCCTACCTTGGCGGAGAAGGCATCATTAAAGAGTACGTCCTCGGA
>DATCZH010000170.1:0-13578 GCA_036526015.1 Sulfuricaulis sp. | reverse complement strand
CGCAAGTCCGCGAAACACCGGCGAATTTCCTTTTCCGGGGCATGGTAGGGACCGATGGTCATGAGACCGCGCAATGGCAGGCAAGGGAGTTCCGCCTTCAGCAGTTGGTCGATAAAATCAAACAACTTTTCAGGGACAACGCCATGTTTATTTTCGTCACGGGTGATATTGACTTCAATCAGCATATTAACGCTTGCTGATTTTTCTTCCAGTTGTCGGGAAAGCTTGCGCGCCAGGTCGAGACTGTCCAGTGAATGCAGCCAAGTAAAATTTCTGGGGATGAATTTTGCTTTATTGGTTTGGAGATGACCAAGGAAATGCCAGTCAATGGACGGATTTCCGAGCTGTGAAATTTTTGGAAGGGATTCCTGTGTTGTACTTTCACCAAAATCCTTTTGTTCGGCCGCAAGGGCTTGCGCAATCGCATTTATCGAATGACCTTTTGATACCGCAATCAATCGGATAGCGTCGGAACTTCTTGTGCACGCTAGCGCGGCGTCGGCGATTGACTGCTTAACAAGGATTAAATGGCCGGCAATATCGTCTGAACGCTGGTTCATATTTTGCATGTTAGCGCGAATTAAAAAAAATTTTCACTTGTCAACGTTGCGTGTGATTCGAATTTGAGGATAATGATCGCCCGCGCTGGATGGATCGAACACAAGAGGTAAGAAGCCCATGTCAAAGAATGGACCCCGAAATGCCAGCACCCATTTACCGACCGAGATACTCAAAAGGGCTGGCGTGCACATGGACAAGCTTTCCAGCCTGCTTTCGCATTGGAAAACGAACGTGGGTGAACCATTGGTCTCGCACAGTTTTCCCGTCAGTTACGTTAACGGCCGCCTGAGTCTGCGTGCCGACACCTCCGCCTGGGCGAGCCGGCTGCGACACAGCCAGGCAGAACTCATGAATGAGTTGCGCGACGATCCCTTTTTCCACGATTTGCGTGAGCTGTACGTACGGGTGCTCCCGGAGCGGGCGCGCGTGCCGGGCGAAAAAAAGCGCCAGTCGGTTTCCTTGCCCAGTCGCATACCCGCCAGCGCCGCCCACCTTATCAAGAGCGTGGCCGACGACATTCTTGATCCGGCACTGCGCCGGTCACTTATCCGCTTGGCCGGCACACGCGAAAAATCAGCATCCGCGAAAAGATAAATCTATAATTTGTTCATGTTCATGATTCTGATCCGACAGGCTAGCGGTCGGGGATGGCGCCTGCTCGTGACGCTGTTCGGCGTCCTGTCTGTATCTTGCGCCACGCCGCTCGCGCCCCGTTCGATGCCCGTTCCGGAAACCACACCGGAGGTGCAGGCGCCGGTATCCATTCCCGCACCCTTACCAGTGCCCGCGCCATTGAAAGAAATTCGCATAGCCGCAGTCGGTGACATCATGCTCGGTGGCACGGCGGCACCTGAGCTGCGCAACTTCGGCTACGATTATCCATTCGAACAAACCCAGGGCATCTTGAAGCAGGCGCAGATCGTCTTCGGCAATTTGGAAGGTCCGCTAACTGACGCTGGCGCGCCAGCAACCAACAAGCAATATGTCTTCCGCTCGCCGCCGGAGAAGGTGGCGCCGGCACTGGCGCGCGCCGGTTTCAATGTTGTCTCACTGGCCAACAATCACACGTTGGATTACGGTCCCGAAGGCCTGGCCGACACCCGTGCGGCCTTGGACCGGGCCGGGATCGGCTATGTGGGGGCGGGGCGTAATCTGGCCGAGGCGCGGCGACCGCTATATATGGTGGTAGACGGGGTGACGATCGCTTTTCTGGCCTATTCCCTGACGTTTCCGGAAGAATTCTGGGCCGGGCCGGACAGCCCCGGCACCGCCTTCGGTCATGAGCGTTTTGTGCGCGCCGATGTTAAAGCGGCGCGCGAAAAGGCCGATATCGTGGTGGTATCTTTTCATTGGGGCCAGGAAGGAAAAACCGAGCTGCGCGACTACCAGGTACAGCTGGGACACGCGGCGATTGAAGCGGGCGCGAGCGCGGTGTTGGGGCACCATCCACATATCCTGCAAGGTGTAGAGCGCTACCAGCACGGCGTGATCCTGTACAGTCTCGGCAATTTCGCATTCGGCTCCTACAGCAACACCGCCACGCGCAGCGCGATTGCGCTGCTTACGTTCCGCGACGCACGGTGGCAAACGCTGCGCTTGTTTCCGCTCAACGTGAAAAATGCCGAAGTCGTGTTCCAGCCGCGTACGCTCGCGGGACAGGAGGCGGCGCGCGTGGTGGGGCATTTGCAGCAATTGTCGTTACAGCATGGTACCGTTCTGGAACATCATGACGACAGCGCGGTGCTGGACAATGACGGTGGGTAAAGGCCTTGTACGAATCCAAGCATCTGTGTTTAATGCCGGGCCATGATTCGTCCGTTTGAAGTTTTCGTCGGCTTGCGTTACACCCGCGCGCGCAAACGTAGCCACTTTATCTCCTTCATCTCGCTCATCTCTATTCTCGGCATCACGCTCGGAATCACCGCGCTCATTACGACGCTGTCAGTGATGAATGGCTTCGGCAAAGAGTTGCGTGGTCGTATCCTCGGCGTAATTTCACACGTCACCATTACCGAAACCAACGGCCAGCTGCGCGATTGGAAAGACACGGCAGGCCAACTCCAGAATCCGCGTATTATCGCTCGCGCGCCCTATATCACCGGGCAGGGCATGGTGTCGCGTGGCAAAACCGTAAGCGGCGTGATGGTACGTGGCATCCTCCCGGAAGAGGAATTGCAGGTATCCGAGTTCGGCCACCGCATGCTTGAAGGCCACCTGGAGTCCCTGAAGCCGGGTGAATTCGGCGTTGTGATCGGCAGCGCGATCGCGTGGAAACTTGATCTCACCCTGGGTTCGCCGGTCTCGCTCGTTATTCCCCAGGCGCTGGTGACGCCCGCCGGACTCATGCCACGATTCAAACGCTTTACCGTGGTTGGCATCTTCAGGATGGATATGTATGAATACGACAACGGCCTGGTGCTGATGCATCTCAACGATGCCGCCAAGCTCTACCAAATGGGTGATCAAACCAGCGGGCTGCGTCTGAAACTCAATGATGTCGATGCCGCGCCGCGGGTGGCGCATGAACTGGAGGCCGCCTTGGGACCGAATTACCTTGCGCGCGACTGGACGCGCGAGCACGGAAATTTCTTCCGCGCCCTCAAAATCGAAAAAACTGTGATGTTCGTGATCCTGCTGCTCATCGTCACCGTCGCCATGTTCAACGTGGTGTCCACGCTGGTGGTCGTGGTCACCGAGAAACGCGCTGATATCGCCATCCTGCGCACGCTCGGTGCCAGCCCAAATAGCATCATGGGCATCTTCCTCGCGCACGGTTCTGTCGTTGGCGTAGTCGGCACCTTGGTGGGTACGGTTTGCGGCATTCTGCTGGCGCTCAATGTTGAGTCGATTGTGCATGTCATCGAGCGTCTGTTCAGCACGTCGTTCATCTCAGCGGATGTCTATTTCATCAGTGAGCTGCCGTCGGATTTGCACTGGTCCGACGTTTTTCTGGTGTCAGGCTGCACACTGGTGCTGGGATTGCTGTCGGCTCTCTATCCGGCTTGGCGCGCCTCCAAGGTGCAGCCGGCCGAGGCCTTGCGTTACGAATGAGCCGGAAATCTGAAAAGAAAGGGAAGACACCCATGGCCGTCGAGAAAGACGCCTCTGACAACCTTGCCCCGGGGGATGACCCTCTGGCGGCAGAGCCGTCGGCCACAGCGGATAAGCCTGAAAAAAAATACATCCTGCGCGCCACCGGCCTGCAGAAAATTTTCGATGAAGGCTCGTTTAACGTGCACGTATTAAAAGGCGTGTACTTGCGGATCGCGCCGGGCGAACGCGTGGCCATTGTCGGCGCCTCCGGTTCGGGCAAAAGCACTCTGCTGCACCTCCTCGGCGGTCTCGACCGGCCCACGGCGGGGCAGGTGGAGATCG
This sequence comes from Sulfuricaulis sp., assembly GCA_036526015.1. Classification (GTDB taxonomy): domain Bacteria; phylum Pseudomonadota; class Gammaproteobacteria; order Acidiferrobacterales; family Sulfurifustaceae; genus Sulfuricaulis. Next base: position 9,642 of record DATCZH010000170.1, on the reverse strand, counting down.
ACGGTCTGGACCTGACGAAAATGAACGAGGCGGAAGTTAGCCAGTTGCGCAATCGCCTGCTAGGTTTCATCTACCAGTTTCATCACTTGCTGAATGAATTCACCGCGCTGGAGAATGTTGCCATGCCGCTCCTGGTGCGGCGCGCCCCGACGGCGGAGGCGATCGCGCAGGCACAGGCCATGCTCACGCGCGTCGGGCTCGAGGGACGTCTGCATCATCGGCCGGGCGAACTTTCGGGCGGCGAGCGCCAGCGTGCCGCCGTGGCACGTGCCATGGTAACGCGCCCCCTGTGTGTACTGGCGGATGAGCCGACCGGTAATCTTGACCGAGAGAACGCGCGCAATATTTACGAGCTGATGCTGGAACTGAATCGTGAGCTCAGGACCTGTTTCATCATCGCCACTCATGATCCTGCACTCGCGGAAAGCATGGACCGCGTTCTCAAGCTGGAAGACGGGGTGCTCAAGTCCGTCTAGGTTGGCGTTGTCCGGTCACGCACTTTTTTCCTTTTCTCCCAATCACGGACCACGTGCCAACGCCACAGGCCACGGATTCCAAAAAACCCTATTGCGGCGGATACGCTGCCTACCAGTAAGGAGCCGAGCAGAAAGGGTCTCCAGACGCGATGCAATTCCGTAGTGAGCCATTCCCACGAAATCTGAAATTCGATCACACGCAAGGGCGTATCCAGCAACCACGCACCAAGGACGTAGCAAAAATAAAATACCGGCGGCATCGTGATGGGGTTGGTGATCCACACCAGCGCCACCGAGATCGGCAAATTCACGCGCAACAGGATGGCCGCGGCGGCCGCCGGAATCATCTGGAAAGGCATCGGCACGAAGGCCATGAAAAGTCCCACGGCGAACGCGCCCGAGGCTGAACGGCGGTTCAGGTGCCACAAGTTGGGATCGTGCAGCAGTGTGCCGAAAATTCGCAGATGCTTGTGGTTGCGGATCTTGTGGGGGTCCGGGAGGTATCGCCTGATATATTTTTTTGCCATAAATTATAAGTGTATATTCTCATGAAATAAAAATAACAGCTAAGGAGCCTGTCATCCGCGTCGCCACGCTGGCCTTTCTCGCCGGGGTGCTGCTGGTCCAGCAGCTGGCCGTGCTGCCTTCCCTGTGGTGGTCACTGCTGCTGTTGCCGCTCCTGTGGCTGGCGCTCCTCCGTCCCCTCTGGTTCATGGCGCTGTTCTTTGTGGCCGGGGTGACATGGATGAGTTTTCGCGCCGGGTTAATCCTGGAGGAGGTTCTGCCGCGTGAACTGGAGGGCAAGGACCTGGTGGTCGAAGGGCTGATTGGCGATATCCCCCGCCGGGCGGATTACGGCCAGCGTTTCGAGCTTGAAGTAACGCGTGCCGATCACGAGGGCAAGCCGGTATCGATTCCCCGGCGGATTCTGCTCACCAGTCGTGCGCCGGGTTTAGAACCGCACGCCGGTGAGACATGGCGCCTGAAAGTGCGCCTCAAACGCCCGCACGGCTACCAGAATCCCGGCGGTTTCGACTACGAAGCGCATTTGTTTCGGGACCGGATCCGTGCCAAGGGTTATGTGCGCGACGACATAGCACCGATGCGTCTTGGCGGGGAGCCCGCCTGGCACAATATTAATCGCCTGCGCCAGAATCTGGGCAAGCGCATTCGTGAGTGCCTTCCCGGCAACGACTACGCTGGTATCATTGTGGCACTGGCCAACGGCGACGGACGTGGTCTCGATGCCGAACAGTGGGAGGTGCTACGGCGCACCGGGACCCTGCATTTGGTTGCTATTTCCGGTTTGCACATCAGTTTGATCGCCGGCGTGGTGTTTTTCATCGCACGCTGGCTGTGGGCGCTGCCGGGGTCAACGGTTTTGCGTATGCCGGCGCCTCAGTTCGGCGCGATTTGTGCGCTCCTGGCCGCCGGTTTTTATGCCGCCCTGGCAGGCTTCGTGGTCCCCACGCAACGCGCACTCATCATGCTGGCCGTGGCCATGTCCGGCATACTCCTGCGACGGCGTTTTCTCTCCTCACAGTTGCTGGCCGTCGCCGGCCTGGCGGTGCTGGTCTACGATCCGCTCGCGGTCATGGCCGTGGGATTCTGGCTTTCATTTGCCGCCGTCGCCGTGATACTGCTCGTGATCCAGGGCGACCGATCGATGAAACCACTCGTTTGGAGACTCGGTTACATCCAGTGGGCCATCGCGCTTGGCATGCTGCCGCTGATGTTGGCGATGTTTCAGCAAGTCTCGCTGGTGGCGCCGGTGGCAAACATGCTGGCAGTGCCGATATTCGATTTGATGGCGGTGCCGCTGACACTGCTGGGCGCGCTGCTGCTGGGGGTTGTACCGGAAGTTTCCGGCATATTGTTCCAGCTTGCGGCAGGGCTGCTGCACTTGTTGTGGCAAGCATTGACAGTTCTGGCGGAGTTGTCATTCAGCCAGTGGTCGCAGCCGGCCCCCCCGATGTGGGCACTGTTATGTGGTGTAGTGGGCGTGATGCTGATGTTGGCACCGCGCGGATGGCCCGCGCGCTGGCTCGGTGGTGTGTGGTTGCTGCCGCTGTTTCTGATTCGACCGGCAGGGCCGGCACCGGGGGAGGCGTGGTTGACTTTGCTCGATGTCGGTCAGGGGCTTGCGGCCGTCGTTCGCACCCAGGGGCATGCTTTATTGTTTGACACGGGACCGCGCTATGGCGATTTCGACACCGGGAAGGCGGTCGTGGAACCGTATCTGCGCGCCAGCGGTGTGCGTCGCCTCGATGCCCTGTTGATCAGTCATGGCGATAACGATCACACCGGTGGCGCCTTTTCCGTGTTGCGTGCCTTGCCCGTGGACAAACACATCAGCAGCATTCCGGAGATGCTCCCCGGGGCAAAGGGATGTCAGCGCGGGCAGTCTTGGAACTGGGACGGGGTGGATTTCCTGATGCTGTCCCCGGATGACGCCGCTAGCAGTCGTCCAAACGATTCTTCGTGCGTGCTGCTGGTGCGTAGTCGCTTTGGGAGCATTCTGCTTCCAGGCGACATCGAGGCCGGGACGGAAAAAAGACTGGTGGAACAATGGGGAGAGCGCCTGCGTGCGGAAATCCTGGTGGCTCCCCATCACGGCAGCAAAACCTCCTCCACCCCTGGATTCATCGAGGCGGTCGCGCCGCGCCACGTCCTGTTCCCGATAGGTTACCGCAATCGTCACCGACATCCGCATCCTGACGTTGTTCAACGATACGCCGAGCGCGGAACACAATTGCATGATTCGGCCTCCTCTGGCGCACTGGAAATCCGGTTGCGCGCCGATGAACTGGAAGTGACCGCGTACCGGGACTGGCACCGACGATATTGGTATACGCCGTGACCGGCCGCAACATACTGTTTTTGTTCGACTGTCTTTGAGGATTTCGCCGCGTCTGTTACATTAGCCGCACTTTTCTTTCCGGGAATCACGTCATGTTCGAGCTTATCAAGGCAGGGGGTTGGGTCATGTGGCCGATCATCCTGTGTTCCGTCGCGGCCTTGGCGATTATCGGCGAGCGTTTCTGGTCGTTGCAGAAAAAATACGTGGCCCCGCCCGATTTACTGGCGCAGGTCATGCAATTGCTGGAACGCAACGAGCTTGAGCCCTCGCATTTGGCGGCGCTGCGCGACAACTCGCCGCTCGGCCGGATCTTGGCTGCGGGCCTCGTTAACCGCAATCACGATCGGGAAATCGTCAAGGAAGCCATTGAAAATACCGGACGCCACGTGGTGCCTGATCTCGAGCGCTATCTTCGCAGCCTCGGCACCATCGCGGCCATCTCGCCGTTTCTCGGCCTGTTCGGTACCGTCATCGGCATGATTCAGATGTTTTCTGGCATCGGTCAGCACGGCGTGGGCGATCCCACCATCGTCGCCGCCGGTATCTCCACCGCACTGATCACCACCGCCGCGGGAATCGCGGTCGCGATTCCGAGTGTCATGTTCTACCGTTATTTCCGCGGGCGCGTGAATGAACTGATCATCAATATGGAGTCTGAGGCAATCAAACTGGTCGAAGTGCTTCAAGGCGAGCGCGAGCGCGAAAGCGACTGAACCGGCACATGAATTTCCGCACCGCCATCCCCGACGAAGAACCGGAACTGAACCTGATACCGTTGATAGACGTTCTGTTAATGACGTTGATCTTCCTTGTGGTCACGACCAGCTTTTCGAATGAAGCGCGACTGAGTATCCGTCTGCCCGAAGCCTCAGCCGAGGTGAAGGAAAATCTGCCTTCGCTGCGCGTGACGATTGACGCCAAGGGCCAGATTTATCTCGGTGATCAGCAATTGCTGAACGCCACGCCGGAAGTTCTGCGTACGGCAATGATGCGCGCGGCTGGAACCAATAAGGATCCGCTGGTCGTCGTGCATGCCGATGCGCAAACTCCTCACGAAGCCGTCATCCGCGTCATGGACTCGGCGCGTCGTCTTGGCTTTGCTCGTTTGACCTTCGCCACGCAACAGCCGTCTGGCAAAGCGGCGCGTGAGTAAAATTCCGGCTGCCAACGAAAATCTGCGGCTGTATCGACGGCTGCTGGCTTACGCTTGGCCGTACAAGTGGATGTTCGTCATCGCCGTCGCCGGCATGATTGTGCTGTCGGCCTCTGCCGCCGGTTTCACCGCCTTAATGAAGCCGCTCATGGACGAGGGCTTCGTGCAACGCGATCCAGCGGCGATTAAAATCATTCCACCGCTCATTGTGCTGATGTTCTTGGCGCGCGGGATTGGAAATTTCTTCGCGCAATACGGTACCGCCTGGATAGGCCGGCGCGTCACGTTTGATCTGCGTAACAATATTTTCCGGCGCATGCTGTATCTCCCCAGTCGGTATTACGATTCGAGTCCTTCGGGCGGTCTGATATCGCGCCTCCTTTATGACGTCGAGCAGATCGCCGCCGGCGTCACCCAGGTGCCATACGTCGTGATTGGCGATGGGCTCACCCTGCTGGCGCTTGCGGCGTGGCTGCTGTACCTCAACTGGCAATTGACGCTGGTTTTTGCCGTGTTGTTACCGATCACAACCCTGTTGCTGCGTGCCATGAACCGGCGTTTCCTGCGCGCCAGTCTCGAAATCCAGACGAGCATGGGCGAAATATCACAGGTGGTGCGCGAGGCGAGCGATGGCCAGCGCGTGGTCAAGGCCTTTGGTGGGCAACCCGCTGAACTTCGCGCGTTCGAGCGCGGCAATGATAAAAACCGCCGTCAGACGCTACGCAAGGTGGCGGTGTCTGCAATCGGCATGGGTTTGTTGCAGTTCGCGGGCTCCATCGCGCTGGGGTTGGTTATTTATATTGCGTTGCTGTCAGGAGAGATCACTGCGGGAACGTTCACCTCTTATATCATTGCGGCCATGTGGATCATGGGTCCGAGCCGCCGGTTGGCGCGCATCAATGAAACCATTCAGACATCCCTGGCGGCGGCGCAAAGTACTTTCGCCGTGCTGGACGAGCCGCCGGAGCAGGAATCCGGCACAGTGGCGCTCGAGCGCGCCCGCGGCCGCGTTGAATACCGAGGCGTCGGCTTTCGCTATCCCGGTGCCGAGCGGGACGTACTGGAAGATATTTCCTTCACCGTCGAACCCGGTCAGATTTTAGCGCTGGTCGGGCAATCGGGCAGCGGCAAGAGCACTATTGTGAGCCTGCTGCCGCGATTTTATCGTGCCGACCGCGGGTTGATCCGGATTGATGATGTCGATATCAATGACCTGACCTTGATCAGCCTGCGTCGGCAGATAGCGCTCGTCGGACAGGAGAACATCCTTTTTGATGATTCCATCCGGCACAACATCGCTTACGGCGAGGAGCGAGCCATCGACGAAGAGCGGGTGCAGGCGGCGGCGCGCGCGGCCCATGTGCTCGAATTTGCGGAACGCCTTCCGGAAGGACTGGACACGCGTGTGGGCGAGCGCGGTGCGCTGCTGTCGGGCGGGCAACGCCAACGCATCGCCATTGCGCGCGCCTTGTACAAGAACGCCCCAATCCTGATTCTCGATGAAGCCACGTCGTCTCTTGATACAGAATCCGAACGTCTGGTGCAAGCGGCGCTGCACAAACTCATGGAGCATCGGACCACGCTCGTGATTGCGCATCGTTTATCAACGGTCGAACATGCCGACCGGATTGTGGTGCTGGATCAGGGGCGGGTGGTGGAAAGCGGCTCACACCGCGAGTTGTTGGTACGCAACGGGATTTACGCTGGTCTGTATCGCAACCAATTTTTCGACAACCCGTCCAGCTGATTCAGCCAATACGTCAAGACGAGCGAGCGCTACGTAAATGCATTGGCTGGAGTGGCACTGGTATCACAAGACCCCCTTGAGCTTGCTGTTGCGCCCGGTGGGTTGGATGTACTGTTTGTTGATGTTGATGCGCCGGGCCCTGTACCGGCTCGGTGTCATGGTCTCCGTGTCCCTGCCGGTACCCGTTATCGTCGTTGGCAATATTACGGTTGGTGGCAGCGGCAAGACGCCGCTGGCCCTGTGGCTGGTAAGCTTCCTACGGCAAAAGGGTATGCGCCCGGGAATTGTTCTGCGCGGATATGGTGGCAGTGCCGCAGACTGGCCGCATGGCGTGACGCCGATCCATGATCCTGACGTGGTCGGTGACGAAGCGGTAATGTTGGCACGGCAAAGCGACTGCCCCGTGGCGGCTGATCCAGATCGCGTGCGCGGAGCGCAATACCTGATCCGCGAGCACCGCTGTGACGTGATCGTGAGTGACGATGGTTTGCAACACCTGCGTTTGGCACGCGATATCGAGATAGTCGTCATCGATGGCGAGCGTCGCTTCGGTAATGGTTACTGTTTACCCGCCGGACCGCTGCGCGAACCGCTCAGTCGTTTGCGTGATGTTTCACTGCGTGTGGTGACCGGCTCGCCGCGAGAAGGCGAGTTAGGCATGGAACTGAATGATACCGGCCTATGCCGGGTGAATCTGCCGGAGGCTTACGCCTCGAGCGGATCGTTCCGGGGGAAAACTGTCCATGCTGTGGCCGGCATTGGCCACCCGGCGAGATTTTTTGCACACTTACGGCGATTGGGCATCGAAACCATCGAGCACCCGTTTCCCGACCACCATCGATACCGCGCGCAGGACATCTGTTTCCCGGACAATCGCCCGGTGATCATGACCCATAAAGATGCGGTAAAATGCGAGCGCTTTGCGGGCGACCATGTTTGGTATCTGATGGTCGATGCCAAACCGGACCCGCGCATCGGTGAAGCGGTATGGCAAGAATTAAAGGAGAAATGGCGTGGATAAAAAACTGCTCGACATCCTGGTTTGCCCGGCGTGCAAAGGGCCTCTGATTTATGATAAGAAAAAATCAGAGCTGATCTGCAAGGCTGACCGGCTCGCGTATCCGATACGCGATGACATTCCCGTCATGCTGGAGGACGAGGCACGGAAAGTGACCGAAGAAGAACTCCCGAAATAAGCCTTGATCGCGATCACCCCGCGAGAACTTTCCATTTCATTCATGCATATTATTATTCCTGCGCGTTATGCCTCGACTCGCCTGCCAGGAAAGCCGCTGGCAGATGTTGCTGGCCAGCCATTGATTCAGCGGGTTTACGATTGCGCCGTCAAGAGTGGCGCAAGGCAAGTGATTATTGCCACAGACGACGAACGCGTGCGCCGAGTGGCAGAGGACTTCGGCGCACGCGCGGTCATGACGTCTGCCAAGCATCGTTCGGGAACAGACCGGCTGGCCGAGGCTATTGAAATACTAAATATCGGCGCAGATGAAATTGTGGTGAACTTGCAGACTGACGAACCACTGATGCCGCCGAAACTGATATGCGAGGTGGCGGACAAGCTGGCATCCCACGAAGACGCGCAGGTGGCTACGGCCTGTCATGCTATCCATGATCGCGAGACGCTGACCAATCCTCACGTGGTGAAAGTCGTTCTCGATGCTGAAGATTGCGCCTTATATTTCAGTCGCGCCGCCATACCCTGGCCGCGCGAGATAATGGCCGGGAAAGGCGGCGGTGAGATTTTGGCCTATCGGCATGTCGGCCTGTATGCCTACCGCGCCGGATTCATACGGCGCTATGCCTCGTGGCCGGCCTGTCCACCGGAGGAAGCAGAACAGCTCGAACAGTTACGAGTATTGTGGCACGGTGAACGGATTGTGGTGCATGAAACACACCTATTGCCAGGAGCCGGCGTGGACACGCCGGAAGATCTTGAACGCGTGCGGAAACTTTTCAGCCGATAATCGAGAATAACTGGTTAGAGCAATGGTTAGAGTTTTGTTTGTATGTCTCGGCAACATCTGCCGTTCACCGACGGCGGAGGGCGTCTTTCGCAAATTGGTGCTCGAACACAGGCTCGAACATCAAATGGAAATTGATTCGGCGGGCACTCATGCCTATCACATCGGCGAAGCGCCTGATGAGCGCGCCCAAGCTGCGTGTGCTCGTCGCGGCATCGACATCAGTCGTTTGCGGGGACGCCGGGCCATGGCCAGTGATATTGAAAAATTCGATTACGTTTTGGCCATGGATAGGGAAAACTACGAGAACTTGCTCGAAATCTGCCCACCGGGTCTGGAGTCCCGCATCCGGCTGTTCATGGAATTTGCCACGAGCCGAGCGGAGCAAGAGGTGCCCGATCCGTATTTTGGCGGAGTGGGTGGATTCGATCGCGCGCTCGACATGATCGAGGACGCTGCGCAGGGTTTGCTCGAAGAGATCCGGCGTGCCCGGTTGCGAGCCTGAAATAATAAAACCCGCCTAGCGCCCAAGGAGAATACTCCTTCGGCAATGGGAACAGCTAGCTGCGCTGAGCGAAGCTTCCTTAGACGCAATGCCGCCGTCTCCGAAATCTTCCGTCTCGGGATCCGTCGGTTATAGGCGGGTTTATTGTTTATTTGTTTCCTTTATCGTCGTCGCTATCAAACCGGGTTTCGATTTGAACCAACTCCGGTTTTGGCTTTGACTCCTCTTTTTCCGGTTGCCCATGTGCTTCCTGGGCGGAGTTACCGGTGGAAGGAGTATGCCAGCCATTATTCTGTTCCGGCGCGTTGGTTACGTTCGATACGTTTGACTCATTGCTCGTAAACGTTTCCGATGCGGTTATGGCCGTTAGTGCCGGCTCACGAGGTATCTCCTCACGCGAATGGCGAGATTCCCGCGCCGATCCTTCAGGAGGTTTGCTCGAATCCGTTTCACCATGGCGAGCGTTTGGATTCTGCCGGTCTTGTGGCGGCCGGTTTTCCTGACCACGGCCCCGACGACGGCCCCGACGACGGCGTCTTCCCCCTGTGCCTTCATGGCGTTCGCGCTGAGGCGCATTCGCCTCGTTGCCGGGACTTGGGCCGGAGGAATTCCCCGCCTGTGGCGTCTGGGACGGACGTGGGCGTCCCTGTTCCTGTCCACCGGGGCGTCGGTCAGAATGTCCGTGACGTTCATGTCGCTCATGGCGTTGGCCATGAGAAGGCCGATGCGGCGGACGTCCGCCACCATGCCCGCGGTGCGGCGTATGCTGACGCGCGGGGCGGGCCGGCGGTAAGGGCTTTTTTTCCTCCTTTTTCTTTGTTCCAAAGAGGCCGGATATGATTTTTTTGATGAGGCCGCCTCCATTCACTGTAGCCTTCGCGCGCTCTGGCGGGGCTGCGGCATGGGTGAGCGGGCCGATCAC
>DATCZH010000169.1:0-6705 GCA_036526015.1 Sulfuricaulis sp. | reverse complement strand
TACCGGCGGAATTCCAGAAGCGAGTATTGATGATCGGAATTCTCGGCGCGCTGGTGTTGCGCGCAATCATGATACTGGTCGGTGTCTGGCTGATCGCACGCTTCCACTGGGTGCTGTACCTGTTCGGCGCGTTCCTGTTGTTCACCGGCGTCAAGATGTGGTGGGCCGCCGGGCAGGAGCCTGACCTGGAGTCGAACCCGGCGCTGAAGTGGATCCGCCGGCACATGCGCATCGCCCCGAACTACGACGGTGAGAAATTCTTCACCTTCGTCAATGGCGTGAAGATGGCCACGCCCCTGTTCGTGGTGATCCTGCTGATCGGCATTGTGGATGTCGTGTTCGCCGTGGATTCCATTCCGGCCATTTTCGCGATCACGCTCGATCCGTTCATCGTGCTGACATCGAACGTCTTCGCCATCCTCGGCCTGCGCGCAATGTACTTCCTGCTTGCCAGCCTGCACGAACGCTTTCATCTGCTGAGCTACGGTTTGGCGATCGTCCTGATCCTGATTGGCGGCAAGATGCTGCTCATTGATGTGTACAAGATCCCGGTGGCCTGGTCGCTGGTGGCCACGGTGTTAGTCCTGGCCACGACCATGGTGCTGTCGCTGTACATCCCGGCCAAGGGTTACACGGGCAGCGCTTATCCTTTCAAGGCCAAGCAGGGGAAAGATGGGGGAAGAAGAATAAAAATTAATCGAGCTTGGCCCCGTTAATTTCTAACTGACTGCTTCCGACTCACTGCGGATCTTCATGAATACATTTTACGATGGTAAGAATTTCTTTAAAGCGGGCGTTCGTCGAAAATCTGAGCAGGAATCTCGCAGATTTCAGAAGAGCCGTACCGTTGAATTCGAAGAAATTGGTTTCTGGCCCGAGTTTTCCATGGACCATGCTGAATGCGTTGGTGAGCCGGTGTGAGTAAGGCGGACGGCGGGGCTCAGTCGCCGTCTTCGTTCTCCTGCGCCAGTTGCGACTTGAGATGATAGGCATCGATGTCGAAGTCGGTGCTGTCCGCGACCGCGGCCAGGATCCGGGGCGGGACGCGCTCCCGCTCCTCCTCGGTCTCGTAGTTTGTGAAGCCGGCCGCGGCCGCCTCGGCGAACAGTTTCTCCGTCAGCCGCTTTGCCCGCGCCTCGTGGCTCTCGATGTCGGGATTGGCGCCGGGAGGAATGTTTTCCTCGATCCAGGTCTCGACCCACCTCAGGAAGCGCTTGCTCATGACTGCCCACCCATCTCCTGCGTCGTATTCGGGGCCGTTTCCCGACCCACCGTGACCCACCCGATATTTCGATCCAAGTGAATAAAGCTTACTGCATGGCATTGACTGATTCAATTGTCGGTTGATGCAGCTGGATGGCCTCCGGTGCTGGCGGCCGGTAACCCAGGGCGCTGTGCGGCCGTTTGGTGATAACAATTGGGGTCAGAGAGGGCTTTCGGGTGAGGAAACGAAATCCCTTCGCCCCTGCGTCCGCCTTTTTACGATTACTTTGTACTTCCGCTCCTGGCCGATAACGGACATTCACTTTAATTTTCCGATTTCACAGCCAGAGCCGCTGCTTCCCCCGTCCTCAGATTGACCCGGAAGGATTTCCGCACGAACAGGAACCGCCCGGTTTCCGCTCGGAATACATCCGCATCCTCGGTGGGATGCAGCACGATCCAGTCATTCGGGATCTTGGGGCTGACGTAGCCGCTGCGCGCGTCGTCGAATACCGGCAAGCGGATACGCCGGTCTTGGCCGCCGCGCGTGACGACGAGATATTCGCGGTGGGTGACGGTGCCCGGGTTGTGCAGCTCCAGCCGATAGGAAATATTCTGGCCCTTGGCGTTGAGCGTCGCGCTGCCGCTGGTTTCAACTTCTCTTGATTCAAACGACGGGAACCATTCGCCGTAGGCTTGGTGATGCGTCTTCCCCGCATACCAGCCGGAACCGAGAATGATCATTACGAGCACCACGGCGAGCCACTCGTTGTCTTTCCAGTAGGCGATAACAGCGACGATCACGGCGGCAATGACGCTGAGAACCAGGGTTGTCGCGATGACCGATTCCCCCAGCGCCAGCCCTTCGCGAAACCAGTCCGACAGATAACCCAGCGCCGCCGCGACGGCGGTGCTGTAGAGCAGGGTGATGATGAGAACGAATTTCCGCATCCTTGCCTCCCTCCACCAAGCATGTCCCGCTGACCATACGAAATCAAGCCGAGCGGGTGTAGGCTAATGCCATGCATTTGACGTGCTGAATGCCGGGAGATCACCGCTGGAACTCAAAGGAGTATGTCACGGAAACAGGGGTAACATTTCGCTGCAAAGCCTTGCCCCGGATATAGACAATCTTCATTGTGTGGGCTGAGGCAGCAAGGGATGCCGTATTGAAAGCAGAAGCACTATCTGACCGTATTAGTGCCCAACCATGAATACCAGAAGCGCGCCGCGAATATTGTCGAGCTGCCTGCTTTTCCTTGTCGCCTTCTCCGCGACGGTAGACTGCCGAAGCGAAGAAACCGGCCAAGGGTCGGCCGTAGAAAATACGCGCTCGCCGGATTCTTCAAGACCGATGGTGATAGTGATCACACCGTCCCGCATCGAACAGTCCAGCTTTGATCTGCCGGTATCGGTCGACCGCATCGACCGGGCCACGATCCAGGACAGTGCCGCCAAGGTCAATCTTTCGGAGCCGTTAATACGCGTGCCGGGGGTGGTCGCGCAAAACCGTCAGAACTATGCGCAAGACCTGCAGGTTTCCATACGCGGTTTCGGCGCACGCTCGACCTTCGGCGTACGCGGCGTGCGCCTTTATGCTGACGGCATTCCGGCCACCATGCCCGACGGTCAAGGGCAAACCTCCCATTTCGATCTCGGCTCGGCCGATCGCATGGAAGTGCTACGGGGACCGTTTTCCGCGCTGTACGGCAATTCTTCCGGTGGCGTGATCTCCCTGTTTACCGAAGACGGGCAGTCGGGATTCACGTTTTCGCCTTTCGTCCAGCTCGGCGGTTACGGCACCACGAACAACGGGCTGAAGGCCTCGGGAGAACATGGCACGGTCAATTACGTGGCGAACGCATCGCACTTCGATACCGACGGGTATCGGGACCATAGCGCCGCCTCGCGCGACACAATCAACGCCAAGTTTCGTATGACATTGGACACGGATTCGTCCATTGCGCTCATAGCCAACGCGGTATCGATGAAAAACATACAGGATCCACTCGGACTGGCGCGCGACCAATTCGAATCAGATCCGCGCAGCGTCCATCCAAGTGCCATTTTGTTTAACACCCGAAAGTCGGTCAGTCAGCAACAGCTCGGCCTGAAGTACGACAAAACCCTAAACCGTGACGATAGCGTAAACGTTCTGCTGTACGGTGGAAATCGGTCCACGGTCCAGTACCAGGCCATCCCGGTCGTCGCGCAGGCGGCGACAACCAGCGCTGGTGGTGTGATCGATTTATCACGCCAGTACAGCGGCGCCGAAGTTCGCTGGATTCATCGTGCGAACCTGAGCGCCGGGGCGGTGCAGTGGACAGTCGGTATCAACCACGACAACCTCGACGAGCACCGTCGCGGATATGAAAACTTCTCTGGTACCACTCTCGGCGTGCAGGGAAATCTGCGCAGAGACGAACAGAACAACGTGCAAAATTTCGATCAATACATCCAGGCCCAATGGGAACCGAATGCGCGCTGGCTGTTGCTGGCCGGCGTACGCCGCGGGAGTATCAGCGTGCGCTCGGAAGACCACTATATTACGGCGGGCAACGGCGACGACAGCGGCGGCATTCGTTACCGTGCCTTGAGCCCCGTTCTCGGAGCGACCTTCAAGTCGTCCGATAACGTGCATCTCTATGCCTCCTATGGTGAGGGTTTCGAGACGCCCACGTTAAGTGAGCTATCCTATCGTTCCGGCGCGTCGTCCGGATTCAACTTCGACTTGAAGCCGTCGAACAGCGAAAATCATGAAGTGGGTATCAAGGCATTCATCGGTGCCACTATGCGCGCCAACCTGGCGGTCTATCACATCGACACCAAGAATGAGATCACCGTGTTGTCCAACTCCGGTGGCCGTTCGGTGTTTCAGAACGCGGGCAAAACCCGCCGCAACGGCGCCGAGCTCACGCTCGAAGGCGCTTGGCCCAATGGTGTCGGTGCCTTAATGTCCTATTCATGGTTGCGCGCGGTATACGCTGAATCGTTTTGCAGCGGCGCCTGCGCCCCGGCCACCCTGGTCGCCGCGGGCAACCGCCTTCCCGGCGTGCCGAGCCAGACGCTCTACGGCGAATTGTCGTGGAGCGACTTGGCGCTCGGTTTGACGACGGCACTGGAAGGAAAATATGCCGGCAAGATATATGTTGACGACGTCAACAGCGACGCAGCGTCCGCCTACTTCGTCGTAAACCTGCGCGTCGGCTTCGAGCAAAAGGCCCAATCCTGGCGCTGGCAGGAATTCGTGCGGCTGGACAACATCGGTAATCGCCAATACGCCGGCTCCGTCATCGTCAACGAAGGCAATCAGCGCTTTTTCGAGCCGGCCTCCGGACGAAGTTATCTCGTCGGCGTATCAGCCAGCTACTCATGGTGACGTCACGGGCATTTTGGTTTTGACTCTCGAAACTTAGGATCAGAATTGCTAGATGACTGATTGGCCAAGCGCCAGCCCTTCGCGAAACCAGTCCGACAGATAACCCAGCGCCGCCGCGATGGCGGCGCTGTAGAGCAGGGTGATGATGAGAACGAATTTCCGCATCCTTGCCTCCCTTTCCCAAGCATGTTCCGTCAACTGTGCTAAATCAAGTCTCGGGGGTGTAGGCTAAGTACTGATTCTGACGAACGAAGACCGGGAGACTACCCATTGAAGTCAAGGGATCGTGTCACTGCGGGAGCGTCAAATTTAACGTTCAGTCTTTACCGTTCAGTCGCCGGACCCGTATCCATTCAATCTTTGTTACTGCTCGATCTGCCGCAAGACCGCGGGCGGCGGGTGTTATGCCATCAATCTCGGCGCTGAGTACCAGACGCTGAAGATCATGGGCAAGTCGAATATTTCCATTTACCGCGCCCGGCGCAAAGATGAAGCGACCGGAAAAATCACCCGCAGCACGGGACGGCGGAATTTCTGCAAGAAATGCGGCAGCGCGCTCTGGCTCTGGGACCCGCAGTGGCCGGAGCTGGTGCATCCATTCGCCTCGGCCATCGACTCCGAGCTTCCGATTCCACCCAAGCGCGTGCACGTAGTGCCCAGTGCTCAAGGCGAATGCTCCTTCGGCAATGGGCGCAGATAGCCGCAATGAGCCAAGTTTCCATGGGCGCTCCTGCCGCCGTCTCCGAAAGAGCTGCGCCTCGGGATCCGGCGGCTATGCTGGGATCGAAAGCCAAATGGGTCCCGGCCTACGCCGGTCCGCGTGATAAAAAGTTTGACGAGTACCCGGAGGAGTCTATTGCCGCGTGGCACCAGCGATTAAGGTTGGAATGCTGAATCCCGGCCGTCAGCTGTAGCGGTAACTGCGCTCGATGCGCTCGCGAGTCAGCACGCCATAAACGTGCTCCGAGCCCGGGGCAGCGTCGTCGCTTACATAAACCGCTTCGGCGCCGGTAGCATTGAGCTTCTCCAACGCTTCCTGCAAGGTGGCCTGCAACAACACACCGGCCACCTGACTTCGCTGCGCCGGGATGGCGAGCAGGTCGAATTCCGTCGCCTCCGGCTGTTCCTTGAGCGCGCGCGCAAGGTCCATGGCCGGTTGCAACGCCACCAGTTTTTCGCCGTCGCGCACAAGGATCCAGTCGGGGTTGAGTGCCAGTTCGGCCTGCGCGCGATCGGGCGCGATCGTGCGCGGCAGCACGGTGACATTGCCATCCATGCTGCCGCCGACGCCGAGGCGGCGCAGCGACTGCGTCACGGGATCGTTGCGGTAGTCGAGCCCGCGCCCGCGCAGCAACACCACGTACACCGACGGCTGGTGAAACACCACGCGCGCCGTGAGCGACGCCGCGATCACCGCAAGCATGCCGGGCATGATGATGTGCGGATTGCCGGTCAGTTCGAGCACGGCAGTCAGTGCTGCAAGCGGCGCCTGCAGTGCGCCAGCCATCATCGCGCCCATGCCGAGCAGGGCGTACAGGCCGGGCGTGGAGGTATCTCCCGGCGCGAGGGTTTGTCCGAGAATGCCGAGAAGGCCGCCCGCGGCTGCGCCCAGCACCAGCACTGGACCGATCATCCCGCCCGGCAAGCCGAGGCCGACACCGGCAGCGGTGGCCAACAGCTTGAAGACCACGATTCCGCCTAACGCCACGAGGGCGAGTTGTCCGAGCAGTGCCGCGTTCACCGTGTCATAACCGATGCTCATGATCTCCGGCACCACTAGCGCTAGCAGGCCGGTGATCGTGCCGGCCACGGTCAGTCGCGCCCATACCGGAACGGCCTTGAAACGTGCGGCGAAGAAGCCCGTGATCACGATGAAGGCAGCGGCGAGCGCACCGATGATTATGCCAAGCGCAAGGATGAAAGGCAGCTCGAACAGGGAGCCGAGTGCCACCTGCGGCACATTAAACGCTGGTGCCGCGCCATACACAAACTGCGATAACGCTGTCGCGCTTACCGCCGCCAAGATCACTGGGGCGAAGCCGGCCACGGTATATTCCATGATCACGACCTCCATCGCGAACACCACGCCGGCGAGCGGCGTGTTGAACGCCGCGGCGATGGCG
>DATCZH010000168.1:0-5805 GCA_036526015.1 Sulfuricaulis sp. | reverse complement strand
AACATGGGACCGGCGTACCATAATCGCTGAATCTGGTTATGCAGGAACCCGTTCTCGATCCCGGCGCGAACACAACCGGCCGTGCCCTCGGGGCGAAGCGTGAGATTTTCTCCGTTGCGATCCTCGAAGCTGTACATTTCTTTTTCGACGATATCAGTCTGACTTCCAATGGATCGCGCGAAAAGTTCCGACTTTTCCAGAAGGGGAAGACGGATTTCCCGGTATCCGTAGGCGTGCAGAACATCGCGTGCCGTGGCTTCGACAAACTGCCAGCGCTCAACCGTTTCCGGAAGCAGGTCATTCATGCCCCGTACGGCCTGTATGGCCTTGCTCACTGGCATCCCCTTAACCGGTCTGCTTGATGGGAAAAACTTTTCTGTCTGGCGTGGTGTCGCCTTGATTCTGGCGTCGTTGCAGTTCCTCGCGAATCACGCGTTCGATCTCATCGACCAGTTTTTCATTGGTGATTTTATGATCAGGCTTGCCGTTGATATACAGCAAGCTCGGGTTTCCCCCCGCCAAACCAATCTGCGCCGCCTTGGCCTCCCCCGGTCCGTTTACACAACAGCCGATGACGGCCACGTCGAGCGGTTCCCGGATGTCTTCAATCCGATGCTCCAAGGCGTTCACCGTGCCAATTACGTCAAATTCTTGGCGCGAGCAGGAGGGGCAGGCAATCAGGTTAATCCCCTTGTTGCGAATATGCAGTGCCTTCAGGATATCAAAGCCCACCCGCACCTCCTCGATCGGATCGGCCGCGAGCGAGACGCGAATGGTGTCACCAATTCCTTCCGCGAGTAACAAGCCGAGGCCGACGGCCGATTTGACGGCGCCGGATCGAAGGCCACCCGCTTCGGTGATGCCGAGATGCAGCGGTTGCTCTATCTGCGTGGCGAGTTGCCGATAGGCGGCCACGGCCATGAACACGTCCGAGGCCTTGACACTGACTTTGAAATCCTGGAAGTCGAGCTTGTCCAGCATGTCTACATGACGCAACGCGGATTCGACCAGGGCTTCCGGCGTGGGCTCGCTGTATTTCTTCTGTAAATCCTTTTCCAGTGAACCGGCGTTGACGCCGATGCGAATCGGTATCCCGCGATCCCGGGCGGCGTCCACCACGGCCCGCACGCGGTCTTCGCGGCCGATGTTCCCCGGATTGATTCGCAGACAATCCGCGCCCAGGTCGGCCACGCGCAGCGCGATTTTGTAGTCGAAGTGGATATCCGTGACCAGCGGGATTGAGACCTGTTGCTTGATCTTGCCGAAGGCTTCCGCGGCCTCCATGGTCGGAATCGAAACGCGTACAATATCGGCACCAGTATTTTCCAGCGCCTGTATCTGCGCTACCGTGGCGGCCACGTCCGTGGTCTCGGTATTGGTCATGCTCTGTACACTGACCGGCGCGTCACCGCCGACGGCGACGCGTCCGACCATGATGCGCCGGCTCTTGCGCCGCTTGATGGGATTTTCGCCAAACATTAATTGTTCACCGCCGCTTCACCGCCCACTGTAAAGCGCGCCACTTGACCGCGTTTGTGTCGACTGACGTCATAATCCTTACCGTTAAATTCTACCCGCACTCCATCGGCATTGCCGACAAAGACGCTGAACGGCGCCACCCCCTCGATGCTGATGCGACGGCCTGCTGGGACATTCTCGTATAACAGCCTGTTATCCCGGGCGTCCCGGACATCCGCCCAGGATTCCTGGATTGCATGCAGGATCATGCGAGACCGGGGAATCCCCGCTGGAATTTCCGTCGCTCGCCGGGTACGCATCGTGACCCGTTCAGGGGGCGCCGCGACCGCCGGGGCAACCGGTTTTGGCGGCTCGGTCGGCGAAACATTCAATGTCATGCCGGAGACAGTCATCTGACCGCTGGGCACCGCTGTCGGTCCGGTCGCAGTCTCAACGGGCAAGGCTGTCGAAGATAACGTCTCTCCGACTCTAGGCCCACCGGGCGATTCCGGTGTAGTTGGTTTGTCTCCCGGGCTTTTCGGTGATTCAGGAGATTTCACGGTCGTCCGTCCAATGACAGCAGGACCCGGGGACATATCTTGGGATTCATTCTCGCTTTGCCACCAGAGATAAACTAACCCTAACACCACAATAGCCACCCCCACACTGGCGGCTTTTACCAGATGATCGCTGCTGCTGATTTGTTGCGGTGGCGTTAACGACGGGGGTGGAACCGGCTTGGAGGCATTCACCAGACCGTTATAGACCTCAACCATTTTCTCCGGCACTAATCCCAGCAGCTGCGCATAACTGCGAATATAACCCCGAATGTAAGTCGGTCCTGGGAGATGCTGATAGTCATCTGCCTCCAGGGCCGTGATCTGTTTCGATGACAAATGTAGGATTTGGGCCACATCTTCCGGCGCCAGTCGCAAATCCAGGCGTGCTTGACGCAGCAGGCGGCCCGGGCCGGATCTTGGCGTCGATAGATTGTCAGGATTCGATTGGGTGTTTTCCATTAACTAATTCTTCTTCGGTGCTGACATGGCCGCCAGTTGTTCAGCCTCGGGTGAGGTGGGGAATTTTCCGCGCAGCCTAATGGCGTAACTGGCCTCGGCATTCTTGTTGCGAAGGACACGTTCGATCTTCACAGCCAATAACAGGCTTTCAGGTGTGTCCTCTGCCGCCTGGAAATAGCGCTCAATAAAAGCACGTCCCGATATGGCCTTGCCCATGTCCAGGCTGATTTTGGCCATCTGATACAGTGCCCCGGAAAGATTTGGATTGATCCGCAGCGCCTCGCGCAGGTATTTCTCTGCCGTCTGCGGCGCCGGCTTCTTCATCAGACAGACGCCTGCATTTAAATTGACCTCAGCCGCAAAGGAATACAACTGGTTGGCGATGGCCGCATCAAAATATTTCAAACCTTCATCAATCTTCCCGCGATCGCAGAGAAACGCGCCATAGTTGTGCTGCGCCGAGGCATTGTTATCGTCACTGGACAATGCTTTACGAAAATACCTGTCCGCCTTGTCATAATCCTTCAGACGCCACTGCAGAACCGCCATGATGTTATTGGCCTGCGAGTAATCCGGGGATATCTTGAGCGCCTTTTCCAGCTCCTCTCTGGCAATTTCCAACTGCCCACGCTGAAGATATCCGGAACCAAGCAGGACATGGGTTTCCGCCTTCTTGGTTATCTTCGCCTGCTCAGCCTCCCGTTCCGCCGTGGACGCGCAGCCAGAAATAATCATGGACAGTAAAGCAAGTGTCGAGAAAAACCGACGCACGCTCATGCTTGAACTGCCCGTACCGCCAGACGCTCGCGCCGACGTGTGCGATCCTGTACACGGCCGGCAAGTTGGCCGCAGGCCGCATCGATGTCATCGCCACGGGTTTTGCGCGTGATGGTCGTGATCCCCGCCGCTACCAGGACGTCACGAAATTGGTCGATTGCCTCCCGGGGGGTACGACGGTAGCGGGTCTCCGGAAAAGGATTAAAAGGGATCAAGTTGACTTTGGAAGGGACGGATTGCAGCAATTTCACCAGTTCGTGCGCATGCGCCAGACTGTCGTTGACGCCTTCCAGCATCACATATTCGAATGTTACGCGGCTGCGCGGTGAATCGGCGCAATACCGCCGGCAGGCCTCCAGCAGTTCCGCGATGGGATATTTTTTGTTCAGCGGGACCAGTTCGTTTCGCAGAAGATCGTTGGGGGCATGTAACGATACTGCTAGGCTCACCGGACATTCTTCGCGCAGCCGATCCAGCATCGGCACCACGCCCGCCGTGGACAGCGTCACCCGCCGGCGCGAGAGTCCATAAGCATAATCATCCTGCATCAGGCGAATCGCGGGCAGAACATTGTCATAATTCAGGAGTGGCTCTCCCATGCCCATTAGCACGACATTGGTAATGACTCGCTCACCCTTGGGATCCCGCCCCAAGGCACGATTGGC
Organism: Sulfuricaulis sp.; assembly: GCA_036526015.1. Lineage (GTDB taxonomy): Bacteria > Pseudomonadota > Gammaproteobacteria > Acidiferrobacterales > Sulfurifustaceae > Sulfuricaulis. The sequence continues at coordinate 1,886 of DATCZH010000168.1, read as the reverse complement.
GACCAGCAACTGTGAAATGATTTCATCCACCGCAAGGCTGCGATTGAAACCCTGGTGGCCCGTGGAACAGAAGGAACAATTTAGGGTGCAGCCGACTTGCGAGGACACGCATAACGTGCCCCTGTCTTCTTCGGGAATGAAAACCGTCTCGATAGCATTGCCGTCATCCAGACGCAACAACCATTTACGCGTACCATCTGCCGCCGTTTGGTCTTCTATGATTTCCGGGACGCGAATCTCGGCCGCCTCCTGCAGGCGCGCGCGCAATTCCTTGCTGAGATTGGTCATGGCGTCAAAATCATCCACGCCATACTGGTGAATCCACTGGATGACCTGGGTGGCGCGGAACGATTTCTCGCCCAAGGCAACAAAATACTCCTGCATCGCCAGGCGATCCAGACTAAGCAAATTGGTTTTATCAGTAATAGACAAGACGGATCCTCAACATCCTATGGCAGCGTTTACGAGCTTGCTCGCGCGACAATTCCCTGGGTGTCATTTCCGGTGTTATCCAAACAAAGTGACGCAAGCTCTGGAATCAACTGAATTTTTATCCCGCTCACAAGTAATAGTTTAGCGTCAGACATGCAGCCAGACAATGAAAAAGAGGGTATTTCATCAAGTTCCCCGCATCGAGCGCTTATTCCCCGTACTCGTCCATCCAGGCCATCTGGATGGCCTCGAGGATTTTTTCGCCCGCGTGTTCGGGCTTATCATCAAAATCCTCCAGTTCCATCACCCATTTGTGGAGATCCGTGAAACGCACGGACATCGGATTCACGTCAGGAAATTTATCGCTCAACTCGATGGCTATTTCCCGGGTGTCGGTCCATTTCAGTCCCATGGTCAGCTCCTCTAATGTTGCTCAGAAACCAGATTGATGGTGTATTTGGGAATCTCAACAATCAAGTCCTTGTTGCCGACTTTGGCCTGGCAACTGAGCCGCGACTCGGGTTCGAGGCCCCAGGCCTTATCCAGCAGGTCCTCTTCCTTTTCCTCGGCAGTGCCAAGGCTGTCAAAACCCTCACGAACCACTACATGACATGTCGTGCAAGCGCACGCCTTTTCGCAGGCGTGCTCGATGGGGATGCCGGCATTCAGGGCCGCATCGCAGATGCTTGTGCCTGGCTCCACGTCAATGGTTTTGCCTTTTGGACAAATCTGGGGGTGCGGCAGGAACGTCAGTCGCGTCATGGCTTTTTGTCCCGGGCGGAATCAAATTCCTCAAGTTTGTGTCCGGCGAGGGCCTTTCGGATATTTTCATCCATTCGCCGCTGGGCAAATGTTTGGGTGACCTGATCGAGCGATTTGACGGCTTGTTTGATGCCTTCGATATTGTCCCCGTTACGCATGGCCTCAAGTTTTTTAAGGCCATCTTCAATGCCGGCTCGTTCCTTCGCATCCAGCAGCGCACCGTCCACCGCTAGCGCGGCACGCACAGCTACCATCAGGCGGTCGGCGTCGATCTGCTGCTCACGAAGCTTGCGCGCCACGTCATCGGCACTGGCGTGGGTAATGGATTCGCGCAACATACGTTCGATTTCACTGTCTGTCAGCCCATATGACGGTTTGACTACCACACTGCTCTCAATACCCGTGGTCTGTTCCTGCGCCGATACGCTCAACAGACCATCCGCATCAATTTGAAATGTAACCCGGATGCGCGCCGCCCCAGCCGTCATCGGCGGAATACCGCGCAGCTCAAAACGTGCGAGCGAACGGCAATCGGAAACCAGTTCACGTTCGCCCTGCATCACATGGATCAACAGCGCAGTCTGCCCATCCTTGAAGGTGGTGAAGTTCTGCGATTTCGATACCGGGATCGTCGTGTTACGGCGAATAATTTTTTCCACCATCCCGCCCATGATTTCAATTCCCAAAGACAA
>DATCZH010000167.1:0-9933 GCA_036526015.1 Sulfuricaulis sp. | reverse complement strand
ATTGTCCTTTTTGAATTCATCGGCCAGGTAGTCGATGACACGCTTGTCGAATTCCTCGCCCCCGAGGAAGGTATCACCGTTGGTGGACATCACTTCGAACTGGTGTTCCTTGTCGACTTCGGCGATCTCAATGATAGATATGTCGAAGGTCCCGCCACCCAGGTCGTAGACCGCGATCTTGGAATCGCCCGGTTTTTTGTCCATGCCGAAAGCCAGCGCGGCGGCAGTCGGTTCGTTGATGATGCGCTTGACCTCCAGGCCGGCGATCTTACCGGCATCCTTGGTGGCTTGACGCTGAGAATCGTTAAAATAGGCCGGGACGGTGATGACCGCTTCTTTCACTTCCTCGCCGAGATAATCCTCGGCGGTCTTTTTCATTTTCTGCAGCACGCGCGCGGAGATTTCCGGCGGCGCCATGGACTTGCCCTTGGCCTCGACCCAGGCGTCACCGTTCTTGGCCTTAACGATTTTGTAGGGGACCATCTTGACGTCGCGCTGCACCACCTCATCTTCGTACTTGCGCCCGATCAGTCGCTTGACGGCGTGGAGCGTGTTCGCGGGATTAGTGATGGCCTGGCGCTTGGCAACTTGCCCCACGAGGACTTCGTTGTCATCCGTGTAGGCCACGACTGAAGGTGTCGTGCGATCGCCTTCGCTGTTTTCGATCACACGGACCTTGTCCCCCTCCATGATGGCCACGCAGGAATTGGTCGTGCCCAGGTCAATACCGATAATTTTTGCCATTGTTATCGCCTCAATAGATCTCAGTTACTTGAATTTTAAAATGGGGTTGTAAAAGGCCTTTTTCAAGCCTTTTTATCCGGGTTTTCGGGCTCGCCGGCAGCACGGGCCACCACCACCATGGCCGGGCGCAGTAACCGGTCATTTAGCAAAAATCCCTTCTGCACCACGCTGACCACGTGATTCGGCGGGACTTCATTGGAATCGACCATGCTGATGGCCTGATGGTGTTCCGGATCGAATTTCTGCCCCTGCGGATCAACCAAGGTCAACCCGAATTTCTGGAATACACTTTCCATCAGCTTTAAGGTCAAATCCAGGCCTTCGTGCATCTTCTGCACCGCGGGATGGCTGTCCTGGGGTAATTCCACCATACGGGCAAGCTCCAGGCTGTCTCGCACGGTGACGATTTCGGAGGCAAACCTTTCGATCGCGTATTTGCGCGTGGCCGCCACCTCCATCTCGCTGCGTTTACGCATATTTTCCGCTTCGGCCTTGGCACGCAGAAAGCGGTCCAGGTTTTCTGCCGCCTCCATACGGGCTTTTTCCAGTTCCGCTTGCAATTGCTGAATTTCCGTGGCCGGCTCGAGATCGTGCGCTACACGCGCTTCTGGATTCGGCGAGGAATCCGCCTCCGGTCCCGGTGCGGTGCTGTCTTCAGCCGCCGGGTCCATCGGGGCCTCCTTGTGCTGACTCATGAATATACCTCCAAGCTTAATACGCTCATGGTCTATGGGGTTAACGGTTGGTGGATTCAAGCCGACCGACGCGCTCGTTGCTGCTCAGGGCGCCACCCAAAAGCCGTGCTGTGATATCGACAATCGAGATCACCTGCTCATAGGCCATGCGCGTGGGACCGATTACGCCGAGTGTCCCCACCACCCGGCCATCTGCACTGTAAGGTGCGGTAACCAGGCTGCAATCGGCCAGCACATCGTATCCCGATTCCGAGCCGATGAATATTTTTATGCCGCCGGTGCGCATGCTCTGGTCGAGGAGATGCAGCAGATCGCGCTTGGCGTTGAAGGCATCGAACAGTTTGCGTAACTTGCGTACATCACCCAATTCGGGAAATTCCATGAGATTGGACTCGCCGCTTACCACCAGCTCGTCGGAGGTGTCCTCGTTGCTCAGGGCCTCGCGCGCCATTTTTACCGCCACTTGCATGATACGCTGCATGTCATCGCTGGCCTCCTGGATTTCCTTGAGGAGGGCACGTTTCACGTCGCCCATTGACACGCCGGCATAAGTTTCATTGAAATAATTGGCCGACTGCACCAGCTCGGCAGGGGAATATTCGCGGTCCACCTGGATGATGCGGTTGTGCACCTGGGCGTCCTGTGTCACCAGGATGACCAGCACCCGATGGCCGGACAGATTCACGAAATCAATATGACGGAAGGCCAACTGGTCCTCGCGCCGCGGCATCATGACAATGCCTGTCAGCTTGCAAACTTCGGATAGCAGGTGCGAGGCATTTTCGATGAGGTGTTGCGGGTCCTGGTTGGCAAGAAAGTCGTGCTCGAGCTTTTGCAGCTCGTCCGAATTAAGGGGCTTGACCCGCATCAGGGTGTCGACGAAAACCCGGTAACCCCGCTCTGTCGGGATGCGTCCGGCCGAGGTATGGGGGGAGCGTAACAAGCCCAATTCCTCAAGATCGGCCATGACATTACGGACCGTGGCCGAGGACAGGTCCAGTCCCGCCTGGCGCGCCAGGGTACGTGAACCCACGGGCTGACCCTCGGCGATATAGCGCTCGATAAGGGTTTTCAGCAATATTTCTGCGCGTGCATCGAGACCCATGTTTAACCTCTATTTATGGTGCAAACTTTAGCACTCTCTGCCGTTGAGTGCCAAGCCGGGGAATGATGGGCTGACTTCAGCCGCGTTCTCCAGCGGTGACGGCATCAGAATGTCACGAAGGAAAGCTCCCCGCACCATTAACGAGAGCGTGACCACCGAAACAACAACAAACGATTTCACAGGTCGCAACAAATTTTGTCACACGAACTATTGCCAGATCGCGTTTGGCCGGGCTGGCTGTGCGTGCTAGCTTAATGCCCCACTCCGGGATACATGCATGGACAAAAAAATCAAAACCGTCGGCCTCTTCGGCAAATACCAGGATCAGTCCGTGAGCGAGCACCTTCACCGGCTTGAAGAATTCCTGTTGGGACGAAATCTGAAGATCCTGCTGGATCAGGAGACGGCTGAGCACATTACCGGCGCCAAGTCGCCCACGCGGCCTCGCGCCAGTATCGGCAGCGAAATCAATCTGGCAATCATCGTGGGCGGCGACGGAACGCTGCTCAATGTGGCGCGCGAACTCGCTCCGCACCATGTACCCCTGATCGGCGTCAATCTCGGACGTCTGGGGTTTCTCACCGACATTCAAGCCGAACACATGACCATGGAGATCGGCAAAATTCTCGATGGCGATTATCAGACGGAAAGTCGTCTGCTCCTGCACGCCGAGGTCATGCGCAAGGGACGCATCGTGCAAACGGCGAGCGCGCTCAATGACGTGATCGTCAGCAAGGGTGAGCTCGCGCGCATGATCGAGTTCGAAACCTACCTGGACGGCGAATTCGTCCACAGCATCCGCGGTGACGGCATCATCGTCGCGAGTCCCACGGGATCCACGGCCTACGCGCTTTCGTCCGGCGGGCCGATCCTGCATCCCACACTCGACGCCATCGCCGTGGTGCCCATTTGTCCGCACACGCTGTCCAACCGGCCCATCATTGTATCCAGCGACAGCATCGTGGAGATCCTCGTTTCGCGCATCGGCGACCAGCACGCCCATGCCACCTTCGATGGTCAATCCACCTATATGCTTGAAGACGGCGACCGCGTGTACGTACGGCGCTCCGAACATGAGGTCGAACTGCTGCACCCCTCGGGGCGCAGTCATTTTGAAGTGATGCGCATCAAGCTGCACTGGGGCCGGAAACTCTGATGCTGACACAGCTCTACGTCCGCGATTTTGCCATCGTGCGTGAATTGAGCCTGTCGTACGAGCCGGGTTTCACGGTGCTCACCGGCGAAACCGGTGCGGGCAAGTCCATACTCATCGACGCCCTGGCGCTGGTCCTGGGCGAACGTGCCGAAGCCCAGGTGATCCGCCAAGGCTGCCTACGCACCGAAGTCACGGCCAATTTCTCCCTGAAACCTTCGCACGATGCTGCCAAGTGGCTCGAAGAAAACGCCCTGTCTAGCGATCAGGAATGCGTACTGCGGCGTCTGGTCGAGGTCGATAAACCCTCGCGTGGATTTATCAACGGTCGGCCGGTGCCAATTCAAATGCTACGTGAACTGGGCGAGCATCTCGTGGATATCCACGGTCAGCATGAGCACCAGTCCCTGCTGCGGCGCGATTCCCAGCGACAAGTGCTGGATGATTTCGCCGAGCTTGAAGACACGGTGGCCACGCTTTCTAGCCACTATCGAGAGATGGAAACTTTGCGTGAACGACTGGACGGCTTGAGGCGACAATCAGCCGATCGCGAGGCGCGTATCGAACTGCTGCGCTACCAAGTGCGGGAACTGGAAGCGCTGGGACTGACGAAAGGGGAAATTCCCGCGCTGGAAGAAGAACATGCGCGACTGGCTAACGGCGCTGAACTTATCGAAGGTGTGCAATCGCTGTTCCAGATCATACAAGAAAGCGAAGATGTCGCGGTAACCCAACAATTGGCACGCGCGATTAACCTGCTCGATTCGCTTGTGAAGTTCGATGCCAAACTTGGAGAGATCGCCACCCTGCTCAATGAGGCGTCGATTCAGATCGATGAGGCGGGCAGTCGCCTTAACCATTATCTAGAGAGTCTGGAGCTCGACCCAGCACGTCTGCAAGCGGTGGAGCGACGCTTGTCGACCGTGCATGATCTTGCGCGCAAGCACAAACTGCATCCGGAAGAGCTTCCCGCCTGTCATCAACGCCTGCGCATAGAATTGAACGACATCGAGAATCTCGACACCAGCCTCAGCCAACTCGAGGAGCATCTGGAAAAGGCGCGTAAGGCTTATCTCAAAATTGCCGCAGAGGTATCACGTACGCGCCTGCACGCCGCAAAAAAATTGGCAAAGGCGGTCACCACCGAAATGCAGGAACTCGGCATGCCCGGAGGAAGTTTCGAAATCGTCCTGACACCGCTGCCGGAAGGTGAAACCACGGCCTATGGTCTTGAGCGTGTGGAATTTCTGGTCAGCGCCAACCCGGGGCAACCGGTGCGGGCACTCTCCAAGGTCGCCTCGGGCGGTGAACTGTCGCGCATCAGTCTGGCGCTGCAGGTCGTGGCCGCCGGCTCCGGGCGCATCCCGACGCTGATATTCGACGAGGTGGACGTTGGCATCGGTGGGCGCGTGGCCGAAGTCGTGGGGCGCAAGCTGCGCGCGCTCGGGCGCTCGCGTCAGGTGCTGTGCATCACCCACCTGGCTCAGGTCGCAGCGCAGGGCACCCAGCACGTCCAGGTGCGCAAGCAGACCGAAGGCCAGGACACGCTGGCCGAGGCCGTGCCGCTCGCCGAGCGCGAGCGCACCCTGGAAATCGCGCGTATGATTGGCGGCGTGGAAATCAGCAAACAGACTTTGGCGCATGCGAAGGACATGCTCTCCCGTGCCTCAGCCTGACCTCAAACGAGCTTCCGAACGCGCGACGCCAACGGTGCGGCCAGCGGCGATCGGCGATGTGCCCTATATTCATCATCTGCTCGAGCTCTACGCCGCGCAGGGAAATCTTCTGCCGCGCTCTATGAACGAGCTCTATCGTCACCTGCGCGATTTCTTCGTCATCGAAGTGGATGGCAAGATCGCCGCCTGCGGCGCCCTGGAAATCTTCACCGAAAGCCTGGGCGAAGTCCGAAGCCTCGTGGTGGACGAGGCCTTCAAAGGGCGGGGATTTGGCCGCCAGCTGGTGGAGCGCCTGATCGAAGAGGCGCATATTATTGGTCTTAAGCGGTTGATGGCGCTGACTTACGTCGCACCATTTTTCCACAAACTGGGGTTTAAGACCGTGGCGAAAGATACTTTGCCCGAAAAGGTCTGGGGGATTTGCGTCAAATGTTACAAATTCAACCACTGCGATGAAACTGCGGTCCTCCTGGAACTGAAACAAAACATCTAGCAACGGGCTTTATTTCTTCGAGCACTTGCCGTGCTTTCTCATGCCCTCGCACATGCCGTAAAGATAGAGCGAGTGATCATCGATATGAAATCCAGCCTTCTCCGCGATCTTGCGTTGACGCTCCTCGATGGCGGTATCGAAAAACTCAAATACCTTGCCACACTCGAGGCACACCATGTGATCGTGGTGGCTACCCTGGTTGATTTCGAAAATGGATCGTCCACCTTCAAAATTGTGACGGATCACAAGGCCGGCGGCCTCGAACTGTGTCAGCACGCGGTAAACCGTCGCCAGCCCCACCTCTTCCCCCATGCTCAGAAGTCGCTTGTAGACTTCTTCGGCGGTCATGTGCGGATGGCCGGCGGCCTCAAGGATGCCGAGAATCTTCAGGCGCGGAAGCGTCGCCTTGAGCCCGGCCTTCTTGAGTTCAGCGCCACTTGTTTCGACATTTCGCATGCGTGAGGGTATCCGGTTCGTAATGGTCTGTGCGTGGTATATACCCGAAAATGGCTTCAGGTTATGATCGCGCCAGTTTAAATCAGCCGGCAAATGATTTCCAAAAAATGCGCATTCTGTTTCTGTCTTTTTTTATCCTGACGTTGGCGCTGTCTGGCTGCCTCTCGGTATACAGGGTTGAAGTCCAACAGGGCAACGTGGTCACCCAGGAGATGATCGACAAGCTAAAGCCCGGGATGACGCGCAGCCAGGTGCGGTTCGTGCTGGGAACGCCCCTCGTCACCGATGCTTTTCATCCCGATCGCTGGGACTACTACTACTACAGTCGTCCCAGCAATGAAAAGACCGGCGAGACCCGGCGATTAACGATCATCTTCAAGGACGACTCCCTGCTGTCGGTTTACAGCGAGAAACCGCAAGATCCGGAGAGCAAGCCTCCAAGGGCTAGTCCGAAGAACGGGTAGACGGCCAGGATAATCTTCCCGTCCCGCTTTCGTCACCCAGGCATCAATACTTTTTCCGCCCCTTACGGGGTTTCACACGACGCTTGCGAATCTCTTTCGGGTCGGCCAGCAAAGCGCGGTAAATTTCAACACGGTCACCGTCATGAACCGGGTCTTGCAGCGAAACGATCTCCCCGAAAATTCCCACTTGCCGGTAGGACAAATCGATTTCTGGAAAGCTTTCGAGGATGCCGGATTCGCGTATGACCTGCTCGACCGTGGTGCCGGGTCGTGTTGACACCTCCATCAGTTCCTGACGCGTGGAACTGGCATAGGCCACCTCGACCCGCCAGGTGTCCCGCTTCTTCACGCCTTGCGGCCGTACAACGCAATGGCGCGCTGGTGGAACCGGTCCACCAGCTGATTCGCGATGCTGGAAAAAACCGGCGTCAATACCAGACTGACAACCCGGTTCGCCACTTCAAATTCGAGATCCAGCGAGATCTTGCTGTCGTGGTCCCCCAGTGCCTTGAACTGCCAGAATCCCTGAAGATAACTGAACGGGCCTTCGATCAAGCGGATCTCCATCATCTTGTTGACCTGAAGCAGATTTCGTGTGGAAAAGGTTTTCTGGACGCCACCATAGGCGATATCAATGGCGGCGATCACTTCATCCCCTTGTGCCGAGAGGATGCGCGCGCCGCCACACCAAGGCAGGAATTTCGGGTAAGCGGGGATGTCCGAGACCAGCTCGAACATCTGGCGCGCACTGTAGGGAACCAGTGCAGAACGGTGAATCGCCGTCATGCGAACAATTCGGGGAGTTTGAACAGGACCAGTAACAGCAACCCGGGAATCACCACACGTATCAACCATAGCCAAACGGAATATAACCAAGCCGGTCGTACATGCAACACCTCGCGCAGCGTATCGGGCTTGAGCGCCCACCCGGCGAAGAGCGCAATTAAAATCCCCGAGGCCGGTAACAGCACATGCGCCGTCAGTACTTGCATGACGTCAAAAAATCCGAGTTTCTTGACGACACCAAAAACCTTGAAGGAAAACGCCCAGTCATGAAAGGACAGGATAGTGACCACCCCCAGCGACCAGGCGCCGAGGCCACACAGGAGTGCCGAACGCCGCAGGCTCATGCCGAATTGTTCGCTAAGCCAGACCATGACCGGCTCGGCCAACGCGATCGCCGATGTCAGGGCAGCCATCACCAGCAGGGCGAAGAAAACGACGATCAATAGGCGTCCGTAAGGTATATGATCAAAGGCAAGCGGCAATGACTGGAACACCAGATTCGGACCCGAGGACAATTCCACGTTCCCGGCATACAGCACGGACAAAATGACAAGTGTAATCATCAGACTCGTGATCGTGTCCACGCCTACGACATAAAAAGAGACCCGCGGTATCCGTGCCTCCACGTTGAGGTAGGCGCCATACATCAACATGGCGCCGGCTCCCAACCCCAGGCTGAAAAAGGCGTGGCTCATGGCCGTCAATACGCCTATACCGGTGAGCTTATCGAAATCCGGACTGAAAAACGTCGTAGCAACATGCGCAAAAGCATCTGTGGTGGCGATATAAATTGTCAACCCCAGCATCAATCCCAATAGCAGCGGCACGACATAGCGTACGACCGCTTCCAGGCCATGGCGCACGCCGCGAGCCACCATGAGCATGGTCATGGTCATGAACAGCGTGTGCCAGAAGAGCTGCCGCTCGGGATCCCTGACCATGTGCGCGAACTGGGCATTCATCCCGTCCGCGGTCAGGCCGGCAAATACACCGAAGGCGGACCGCACCAGAAAAGCTATCACCCACCCCGCTATGACGCTGAGATAGGAAAGAATGAGAAATACGCTGATGACCCCCATCCATCCCACGAGCTTCCATAACGGGTTGGCATGCGCCCGCCACGTCAGGTACCGGAAAGCGCCGATGGGGGAGGCGCGCCCACTGCGGCCGAGGGCGAACTCCGCCATCAATAGCGGCAGACCGATCAGCACCAGGCTCAGCAAATAGGCGATCAGAAACGCTCCGCCGCCATATTGGACCGCCAGCTGGGGAAACGACCAGAAATTATTGAAACCGATGGCCGCCCCACCCGCGGCCAACACGAAAATTCCGGATGAGGACCACCGCTCATGGACGGTGTTTCTTCCGGACCGCAGAGGGTTGCGGCGCGCGGGATGTTTGTGAGTTGTGATCATCGTGCGTCGGTCACCCTGGCAAAACCCCCGTTCCGCTCGGACGGGCAAGAATGTGGCATACTCGGTGTGGGGCGTCTACCCACAAATCGCATCACGCAATCGCCATGGTGTTCATTCCTTGTATATAGAGAATAGGCCAAGGCCGGAATCGAATCAGGGTATGTGTCTGAGAAACTCTCGTGCGAATAACAGACATCCTGCTATCAAGTCGGGGTCATGAGCAAGAAAAAGAAAGATTCGCGCGGTCCTGCCATCGCCCAGAACCGCAAGGCCTGGCATGATTATTTCATCGAGGACAAATACGAGGCGGGCCTCGCGTTACAGGGTTGGGAAGTCAAAAGCCTGCGGGCCGGGCGCGCCCAGCTGAAGGAAGGCTACGTGGTCATTGATAACAGCGAGGCCTATCTCGTCGGTGCACATTTCTCGCCGCTCACGTCCACCTCGACCCACATCAAGGCGAATCCCGTGCGTGCCCGCAAACTGCTGCTGCACCGCGAGGAACTGAATAAACTGATCGGCGCCACCGAGCGCAAGGGCTACACCCTCATCCCGCTGCGCCTCTACTGGAAACGCGGCCATGCAAAACTCGAAGTTGGCCTCGCCCGCGGCAAGCAGGCGCATGATAAACGTGCCGACATCAAGAAACGCGAATCCGACCGGGAAATGCAGCGGGCGTTGAAATCCCGCTGATGCCGCCCCATATATACGTTATAATGAAATTTGTATCCGGGGGTGACCTGGTTTCGACGTGGGTCACGAAACCTCTGGGGCATGCCGAGGTGCCGATCTCCTCGTAAATCCAGCGGCAAACTTATAGTTGCCAACAACGACAACTACGCCTTAGCGGCTTAATCCCCGCTAACCTTTCGCCTACGTTTCGCCTGTGGGCCGGGATCGAAAGGTCGATTACACAGGATCGCGCCGGCTCGTGCCTGTTGAGCAAGCG